>JBBAWV010000036.1:0-38578 GCA_040396995.1 Nodosilinea sp.
TTAGCCTGCCTAGGAAGTTCATAATCAGTAACACACCCAGTCAGGGAGAGCCGAGAGGTTATAAAACTATTTGATCATATAGGGGATAGTATTGATGATGTGATGTGGCCTCCTGAATTACCTGGTGTGGATAAGCTAAAAGATGAGCAAAAAGTAATCAACACGAACTATATTGAGATCCACACTTATTGTAGTCAAGTAGAAAGTTTGCTTCGTGGCTTAAGATTAGAGATAGAGAAAGCGATTGATATGCGATCTATTTAAGTGTAAGTGAAAACTTCCCATCACATAGGATCCATAGTTTTGGTTAGACGTTCTCTGTTGAGGCAGTTCCTAAGTGCTTTTTCCGCCACTATTACGCCCCCGACCCCCTTCCCGGCTGAGATGCACAAGCGATCTCCTGAGATTGAGTTTCGGTGGCCAAATCTCCATGGCAAACATAAGCATTTAGCCAAAGCCGGAATAATTGTATCTCTTAGTCAATCTTAGTAGAAGGGTTTCATACCCCGTCTTAGCCCTAAATGATTACTAAAGGAGTTAAAATGAATCCCATGACAACACCAGAAGGCATGTTTTCTGCACTTAACGCTATTCATGATGAAGTTTTAAAGTTAATCGAGTTTGTATATACCTTAGATCTTCCAAACGACTCACACATGCAATTGGTCTCTAAGCTAAGCACAATTGAGTCATTGGCAAACCATCAAGTAGATATTAGAAGTTCTCAAGAAAAAGGCGAATTTTAATTAATACTTCAACTGAGTATTTGCCCTGCGCTGCAAACACTTCACCCCAACCGACCAGGATTTTTCCGTTACTACAACTAATCGGAATCCTCCTTTGCTGCTGTGTGGGATAACCCGGAGGACAACGCCTACGATGACCTAGGAGTTTGGCGAGATGGTGCTAGTTCCATCGGTTGGCCTGAGGCTGAGCGTGGGTAAGGTTGCTTTGGAGTCCTTGGTGAATATGCCCTATCCTGAACTTAATGAATCAAGCCACCCCTATGCAACTAACCCTAGACGACGCTAAAACCAAGGAGCTATTGACCGAGGTTTTGGTTGAGTTGATCCAACAAAACCGTAGCCTGTTTCACGAACTCATTCTCGATGCCCTTGAAGAGGTAGGGCTAGCCAATGCCATCTTTGAGGGGGAAGACAGCGAGTTTGTTGAGGAAGACAAAATTCGTACCCTGCTGGAGCGCTAGCGGTGGAGGTCAGGTTTAAGGCTAGCTTTAAGCGAGACATCAAGCGTATTCAAGACCGCTCTATCCTAGATAGCATCGGTCAAGCCATAGATAGCGTGAAAGCTGCGGACAGCCTGGGAGCGATTAACAAGCTATCTAAGCTGAAGGGGTATCAGGACTTTTACAGAATTCGAGTAGGCGCTTACAGGCTGGGATTGAAGGTTGTTGATCATGAGGTTATCTTTGTCAGGGCGCTGCCTCGTAAGGACATTTATCGATTTTTTCCCTAGCCCACAGTTGATTCAGAAGGTCACTCGTTGGTCGATGAACTGATTGCAGATCGTCGGGCTGAGGCCGAGCATGAGTAAGGTTGTTTTAGATGCGTTGGCTCTGCTGGCCCTTCAATCTTGACCTTACCCCTTGTCCCACCGATGTCTCATAATCCCGTGCTGTTTGATGTGTTGAAAAATCGCCTGCGGCAAGCGCCCCAGGGCCAGATTACCTTTGCGGAATTTATGGATCTAGCCCTCTACGATCCCGCTGGCGGCTACTATGCCACCCAAGTTGCCGCCGTTGGCCCCCAGGGAGATTTCGTCACCTCGCCCCACCTCAGCCGCGATTTTGGCGAACTGCTGGCGGTGCAACTGGCGGAACTGTGGCATCATCTGGGCCAACCGGAGCCGTTTACCTTGGTGGAAATGGGGGCAGGGCAAGGAATTATGGCCGCCGATGTGCTGGCCTATCTGCAAACCCAGGTTCAGGACTGTTTTGCCGTCTTAGACTACCGGATTGTGGAACAATCCCCGGTATTACGGCATATTCAGCGGCAACGGCTAGAATCCTGGGCAGATCGGGTGAGTTGGTGCGATTGGGACGACTTGGCGGCGGATTCGGTCACAGGCTGCTGTTTTTCTAACGAACTGGTGGATGCCCTGCCCGTGCATCAGGTGGTTTTGACTGAAACGGGGCTTCAGGAAATCTACGTCACGTTAGATCAGGACAGCCATACCCTCAAGGAAACCATCGGCCCCCTATCTACCCCTCGCCTTGCGGAATACTTTGACCTCGTTGGCGTGGACTGGGCCAAGGGCTACCCCCTGGGCTACCGCACCGAGGCCCACCTCGCCGCCCTAGACTGGATCGCCACCGTGGCCCGCGTGCTGCATCGGGGCTACCTGCTCACCATCGACTACGGCTATCCCGCCGAGCGCTACTACAACCCCCACCGCACCCAGGGCACGCTGCAAGGCTACTACCAGCACGCCCACCACAACGATCCCTACCGCCACCTCGGCCACCAAGACATCACCGCCCACGTCAACTTCACAGCGTTGGAACGCCAGGGAGAACGGTTCGGCCTCAAATCCCTGGGTCTTATCCAGCAGGCGATGTTTTTGATGGCCTTGGGATTGGGGGATCGCCTTGCGGATCTCGCCCAGATCCAATCCACCGATCCGGCCATCGTTAACCAAGCTATCCAGCGGCGCGACCAAATTCACCAACTCATGAACCCCATGGGATTAGGCAACTTCTGGGTGTTGCTCCAGGGCAAGAATCTATCCTCAGAAACGGCGAGCCAACCCATTCGCGGCTTTACAATTCCTCCCTTGGTCTAAGCCTATTTGGCAACCGCTTGCCTATAGAGATCGCGGCTTTTATACCAAATCCTAATCGAATAACCCCGATTCCCAGCCCAGCAAACCGTAGGGGCGAGGTCTCCTCGCCCGCTGATACCGGGGGCAAATAAGCCGGATTTGGTATTAGAAGAAAGCTTAATGGGCCTATTGAGGTTATAAATAGGCACCCAAAAACAACTGAAGGGTAACCGCCATGGCCACCCTTCGTTAGATATTTATTTAGCGAAAAACAACGGGATGAGTTTGTCCGTGTTTCAGGTTGAATGACTTATCTTGAGTCTCGAAAAGTAAACAATACGGAAACAAGTGAAGAAGTGACAAACGTAGGGGTTTATTGACCTTGGTAGTTCGATGTCTTGACCGACATAAAGGGCGAGATGTTTAACGCGGCAAAAGCCTAAGTTAGTGTCTCTAAGTGAACTGAACAAGGTTGATTTTTGGGGTTTGGTGAACCTGTCACCAGCCTGCTTTTTCTTTGGAAAAACCTCAGAAAGGGAGCGAGGCTTGTATGGTTATTTAGTTGTCTTTCGATAGATTTAATCTAGCATGATTGATTCTAAAAAATCAGGCTGTTTACGGTTCTTCATGGGCCTTAAGCTGAGGTTTAATATCGACAAAAAACGACACATTTCTGAGAGTGATGCTCTACAGGCCGCACTGGGTTCGTTGGTTGTCGAGGGCTCGCTGTAGCTGGGGGGTAAGGCCGAGTTGGGCGGTGCCGTAGAGGCGGTCGAACTCGCGCTGGAAGTGGGTGGCCACGGTGGGGTTGCGGATGACGAGCAGGTTTTCGTCGTTGGTGGTGTTAGCGGCATCACTCCAGTTTTGGGAACCCATAATCACGGTCAGGCCATCCAAAACAGCGAATTTGTGGTGCAGTTTGTCGCCCTCGGCCAGGGTGGGAATGCCGACGCTGGTGATGGGAGTGGGCCAGGGGCGGTTTTCGCTGTCCATTTTGCAGCGGTGGTCGGGTAGGGTGAGGCCCATCATATCGAGCCCTGCGCTATAGCTTCGGTAGGCAAAGCCGGGGTCAATCAGGGTTTGGATGGGCACCCCCCGCTGGGCCACTGTCCAAAGCTGGTTGCTGAGGGGCTGCTCGGAAAACACGAAGAGGGCCAGGTTCACCTGCCGGGTGGCTTGGCTGAGGGTTTTGGCAATCAGGCCGTTGACGCTGGTGCCCCAGGGCTGGGTGGGCGAGGTGGGAGAAAACTGTACCTCGACAGTAGATCCGGGCACGGCGGCGCGTTGGGCGGGACGGGCGGCTTTTTGCAGGCCAAACTGGCTGTCTTCGGATTCACCGGGGCCATCGCCCCACAGCAGAGCAAATTCGGCCCCAAAGGTTTGGGCCAAGCTGGGGCTGTCGATTACTAAAACGGCGTTGGCGTTGCCCCGGCTTTCCTCGGTTCCCAGGTCGCCGTGGATGTCGCTCATCGTCCAGTTGGCGGAACCTGTGACCACCCGCCGCCCGTCGATCACCATAAATTTGTGGTGCATTAGGCCGCTGCCCTTGCTGCCGTCGGCGGTGTCGTCGAGGCGGGGCACTTGGGCCTGGTCGAGGATGGTGAGGGCGTCGCGCTGGGCAATTTCGTCGGCGCTGAGGGTGCCGTCTTGATTGAGATCCACGAACTGATACAGTGCAGTGGCTTTGTCGCGGTCGTGCTCATCCAAAAAGGAAAAATCGTTGCTCTGGCGCTGGGCCATGGGGGTGCTGTAGCTGTTTTCGATCACCACCCGCACCCGCACGCCCTGGGCTTGGCGTTCTCCTAGGGCGGCGGCGATGCGCGGCAGGGTAAATTCGTGAACCGCCACATCCACGGAGGTTTGGGCGCTGTGGATGGCGTCGATGATCACCTGCTCTAGGTCGTCGCCGTAGCGGGTGATGTTGCGGTAGGGGTCGGTGTAGACCGCCGCCTGACTTTGGTTGAAATAGACCTGAATATAGGGATCTTGGGGCAAGGGCGATAGGGTCGGCAGCTTAGCGTCGCTGCGAAACTGGCTGAGGCTCACAAATATCAACAGCCCCAGGCCAAACCCAATGCCCCAGCGCCAGCGGGAAGATTTTAGTCGATGCACAGTGATGGATTGAAATCGTCTTGGCTTAGCAATCCCCCACCGTGGCTAGGACTATCAGCCCAGGCGCAAAGATCCGCCAAATCTCTTGAATCGATCTCAGGATTAACTGTCACCCCTATGGCGGTGTTCACTCGAATAAAGTACACCGCTAAAATCCCCCCAGCCCCCCTGAACAAGGGGGGATAAGGTAAATCTGCTACAGCGATAAACAGGGGGGATCTGAATCTAAGCAAGTTCGTATCTCACTGAAGTGATAACCGCTATAGGTTTCTTCCCAAGATGGCCGTGGGGTGTCCCTTGGGAACTCAATCCCTTGTCAATCAAGTTTTGCCCTCATCCCCTCGCCCCTTCTCCCCACGGGAGAAGGGGAACCGGATCTTTAAAAATGCGCTCTCCCACCGGAGAGAGCCTGAGGGTGAGGGGCTAAAAATCAACAGCGATAAGATAAGAACATCTCTCTATCTTGATGGCTATGTCTTTGTCTGCGCCGCCTTCTCCCGTTGTGCCGTCCTTTGCCTGGGCGAAGGCGTTATCCCAGCCCGCCACGGAGTTTGCGGCCACGCCGATACCCTGTTTGACGGGCGAGGTTCCCGCCGGATTGCAGGGCACCCTCTATCGCAATGGGCCAGCTCGGTTGCAGCGGGGGGGGCAGGCGGTAGGCCACTGGTTTGATGGCGATGGCGCAATTTTGCGGGTGCAGTTTGCCGAGGGTGGAGCCATGGCTACCTACCGCTATGTGCAATCCGCCGGATTTCAGGACGAGGAAGCCGCCGACCAGTATCTCTATCGCGGCTATGGCAGCATGGCCCCTGGTTCTCTGTGGCAGCGGTGGCGGGCGCAGATTAAAAATGCGGCGAATACCTCGGTGCTGGCCCTGCCGGATCGGCTACTGGCTCTGTGGGAAGGCGGTTTGCCCCACGGGCTGGATTTGGAAACCCTAGAAACCCACGGCATTGATAACCTGGGTGGCCTGCGCCCCAGCGATTCGTTCTCGGCCCATCCCAAGCGCCACCCCCGCACCGGAGAAATTTTTAGTATTGGGGTAATTGCGGGAGGGAAGCCCGTTTTGCAAATCTACCGCTGCGATCCGAGCGGTCACGTCAAGGACACCAAACGCATCGACCTCAACGGCATGCCGCTAATTCACGACTTCGCCCTGGCCGACCGCTACCTGGTGTTTTGCGTGTCTCCGGTGCGGCTAAACCCGTTGCCAGCGGTGTTTGGTCTGCAAACCTTTAGCGACGCCCTGCAATGGCAGCCCAAATGGGGCACCCAAATCATTGTGGTGGAGGCCGAAAGCCTGGAAGTTCTGGCCTGGGAGCAGGCGGAACCCTGGTATCAGTGGCACTTTGGCCACAGCGTTCTCAACAGCGACGACACCATCGGCCTAGACCTAGTGCGCTACGCCGACTTTGCCACCAACCAACAGCTTAAGGAAGTCGCCGCTGGCCAGATCACAACCCCCGCCGAGGCCCAGCTTTGGCACTACCGCATCGACCCCCACAGCGGCAAAATTCTGGAGGAACACTGCGCTGTGGATCGCCACTGCGAGTTTCCCGTCGCCTACGTTCCCACCGAGGGGCCAGCCCTCACCTACCTCAGTGCCCACCGCACCCAGCCCACTCCCACAGGCGACTTTTTCGATGCCGTGGCCCAGTTCAATCCCCAAACCCAGGAGGTCACCCTCGCCGAGGCTGGCCCTGGCTACTATCCCTCCGAGGCCATCCCCGTGCCGGATCGCCACAACCCTAGCCAGCACTGGGTTCTCACCGTGGTCTACAACAGCCACGACCACCGCAGCGAAGTGTGGATCTACGACGGCAACGCCTTTAGATCGGATCCTGTCGCCCGCCTGCTGCTGCCGGGGGTGATTCCCCACAGTTTCCACGGCACCTGGCAGGGATGAGTTGGAGGGAGAGCGACATAGTCCTTGGGAGGTGCTAAATCATGCAAGCCACGCCCACCGAAGAAACCTGCTCTCCCTCTAGGCCAATTTTGAGCCAGCAGGTTTCTCCGTCAACGTAATACTCCATAAAGCGACCGTCCTCGCTATCGCTCATCCTAGGCGTGCCATAGATTTGTCGCACGGCTTCTGCCGTCATGCCGGGGCAGACTCCCGATGGCGTGCAGTGGTCGGCCCTGGTGCTTTGGATATCGACGAGATAGTCCTGATCAAACCAGAGGGTCAAACCCGGAAACTCGTAGCGGGTGTAGTATTCCTGGGCGGTGCGCTGTGGCTGCCCGATCTGCTGGAGGATGGACGGAAGCTGATCGCCCGACCGCAACCCGCCCACCGAAAGTTCGCTTTGGGCCACGGTCACCGGATAGGCCTCGGCATCCCATCCAGGCTCCAAACCTGACCCGGCTTCTTCAGCCTCTTGTTCGGCGAGGCGTTCGGCTGGTGCGCCAGCCCCGTTCGGTGCAAACCCCTGGCTCGGTAGCGGTGTTCATGCACCAGTAGTTGCGGCCATCAAAAATCACCCCAGCTTGGATCAAGGTGAGATCGGCAATGGGTTGCCACTCCTCTTCGCCACCCTCGCTGTAGTAGCGGTATTGGTCGCCGGATACTTCTAGGCCTTGGCTGGTGCCGCCCATAACGTATTGACCATCGGGAATCTGGTCTGGCGTTGCATCCTTGGGTTCACCCTGACTTTGGGCAACGGGCTGGCTCTGGGACATTGTTTGGGTGACAGGCTGACTCTGATTTAGGCTTTGCCCTTGGGCGCTGTCCACATCGCCACAACTAATCAGCAAGCCCGATAACCCCATTGCGGCAACAGCAGCCCAAGGGGTGGCACGGAGCGGTAGCATCGAGCATGGTAAAGAACGTCGCATATCCGTCGGGGGGTAACGATGGCAAGTACTTCACGGTCAGCGTGCCCTTTTCCTGAAGCCGCTGGCCAGCGGTGTTTGGTTGGCAAACCTTCAGCGATGCCCTACCATAGCAGCCCAAGGTTCCCAATGGGTGATTACCGTGGCGACAACCGCCACGACCACCGCAGCGAGGTGTGCATCTACGAGGGCAACGCCCTTGGTACGGATCTTGTCGCCCGCCTACTATGGCCAGCGGTGATTCCCCATAGCTTCCACGGCACCTGGCATTCGGGCCTAGGCGCATGAAGCCCGTAGCGGGATGGTCTGTGGTGGGAGGCGGTTTATGGTGGAACGCTCCATGGTGGAATGGCTTGCAACGAGTTTGGGCTATGGTGCGGCTCAACCCTTCTGGATGTGTGGCCCTATACCTGGGCTAACCAAGCGATGAAACACACCCCCGGCCCTTGGTGGCTTACGGTTTGATCCATAAGTTCCGATAAGGCCCGCTGGTAGTCTGGGGGAACGGGGCTGATTAAGTCCAGATGGCCCCCCATGCCCTCCATCAGTTCTTTGGCGATGGCGAGCCCTAGCCCGGTGCCGGGGATGTTGCCACTGGCCTGCACCCCGCGAAAATGACGGTCAAAAATGTGGGGTTGATCCGCCAACGGAATGCCCTGGCCCGTATCGCCTATCGCTAGACCCTGGAAGGTTTGGCCCTCCACCACCTGGCTGAGGCCACCCACCACCCAAATGACCGACCCTGCCGGGGCATACTTCAGAGCGTTATCCAGCAGGTTGCTCAGCACCTCCGCTAGAGCTTTCGGATCCATCCATACCCCTGGTCGGTCCTTAGGCAGTTGCTCCACGAGGTACAGCCCCCGCTCCTGGGCGATAGCCGTTGCCGATTGCAGGAGTGGCGTGACCAAATCCACCCAAGAACCGACCACTCGCTGAAGGGAACGTCCCCAACGGGGGCTGTCTGGGAGTGGCGCTTCGGACGCAGAGGACGACTCTGGGGTCGCAGTTTCTGGCAGCAATAGTCCCCCCTGGGGCGCTGCTGGGCCAAAGAACCCTCGCCGCATCGGGCCGGGGCCGTCGGTCTGAAGCGCATCATCTCCTTGGGCCAGCGCCTCATCAAAGGTTTGGGCTAAATCTTGCAACCGCCGACTCTCCCTCACAATGCCCTCAGCGATGGGCTGATTGGGGTCATCGGCGGGAATGCGTTTGACCAACAGCCGCCCAAAGGTTTGCAGGGCCGTGAGGGGATTGCGAAACTGGTGTAATAAATCATGAAACGTCTCCGATTGCGTCGCTTGGGCGAGATGGCGCTGCTGAAACTGCTGTTGCAACCACTGCCCCCGCTGATCGAGAATCCAGGCCAGGGCTAGGGTATTGGCCACCTGCTCTGCCCGCTGCCGATCCTCTCGGCTCCAGGCCAGGGCGGGCCGATGGCTCACCAACATGCCCAAGGCCACGCCCTCATGCATTAGGGGGTGTACGAGGGGCGGAGTCACCGCCGTCTCTGATGATGCGTCGGACAGGGGCACAGCGGGTACGGCCCCCGTTGTTTTTGGGGAATTGTGATCGGCCTCGGCCTCCTTGGTCGCCAGATTGCCATTGGGCACCGCCGGAGTGACGGGGGGATGGTCAATTTCCGTGGGAGCGGTTTCTGTGGAGATCCAGACCGTCGATTCGGGCGGCGTCATGGGGGTCAACCCGTCGGGCAACCCTGCCCAAGGATTATCGGTTTCGGGGTAGGCCACCAAGGGCACCAAGGACAGCCCCATGGCGTTGTCGGCCTGTTCCGCCAGGTATACCACCGTCGAGTGTGCCCCCAAAGCCTGGGTCAGCAGCACCACCTGCGACTGACAAAGGGCAATAAACTCAGTGCTGGCAAAGGCCATAATTGTGATCAAACCGAAGAGTATGACGAGAGAAAAATTAAAGTTTTGTCAAATTTTTAACAGTTCTGTTCAAGGCTGATCATGGGAATACTGGCTTCAGCCTTTACCATATAAGGGTTACAGCGCCACAGGCTGAACATTTAAGAGAAGTTGAAATTCTCATTTCAAGCCTATATACTTGGCCTGGTTCAACAATTTGTAATCAAAACTACATCCAGATATCTACAGAGAGGGAGGTAGGTAACTTGGCAAGGAGACGCAAGCGTAAGAGCCGTCGTCGTTTGGAAGGTCGCCGCATTCTAGAGGCTGTTCCTCAGTATAGTATCGAGAGCGGTAATGAAAAACCGGTCACCGCAGCCCGAAACTTCATTCATTCGGAAGGCATTGCCCCCCCGGCGCTGCTCCTTGTGAAGCGGAACGAGCATACGACAGATCGGTATTTTTGGGCCGAGAAGGGTCTCTTCGGAGCCCAGTATGTCGAGGAAAATCACTTCCTCTTCCCCAGTCTGCGAGTGCTGCTCGGCGAAGACGAGGACGCTTCAGTAGAAACCGCCGCTCGCTAGGCAGCGTAATCATCACGACCGGGTTTTCCCCTGGGAGAGAGTCTTCGGACTCCCTCCCTTTTTTATGGCCTGGATGCTGATGGCCCAGATGCTGATGACCTAAGGGTTGTGGCCCTTGGGTCTAGGAAATTGGCGCGAGATCTTGGGCGTGAGATCGTTCCCGAAACGAGACGGGTTCGGTATGATGGAGACAGGGTTTACTACGGCGTTGGTGACTACCAACAATGTTTTACGATCTATATTTCTTCTCAACGGGAGCTGAGTTGTGTCGGCGGCAGTAGACCGGGCCTGTACCTGGAAACTTCAAGCCTGACGCCAAGGCACCCACCTGGTTCGTCCAGGTCGAAGGCTGAGGTAAGACGGCGTTGCGGTAGACCCTTTCAAAATTCCTCCGTTGATTTCGGTCGGCGGGGGAATTTTTGTATGCGATGCTGAGAGGCCACCCTCAGGAGATCGCCAAGATCACACTAGGGCGGGCATCCTGCCTGCCATGGAAACTGCCAAGCTGGCTTTTCTGCATTAGGTCTACATGAACTGTGTGATCGACTGATCCTGATTGATAACGCCCAAACGATGACGCCTAGGTTAACGGGGTGAGTAGACCTCTCCCCTTACGTTCCTTATTTCCTCTCCCATGTCGAAGTCTTCTACTGTGCCCAGAATGGCGATGATCGCAGGAACCCAAGGGATCCGCTGGCCCTGGAAAAACCTGGGCGGGGTGGTGCTGAGTGGGGGGCTGATGGCCCTAGCGCTGCCGCCCTTGAGTTGGTGGCCCTTGGCCTGGGTGGCGCTGGTGCCCCTGTGGCGGGTGGTGCTGGGCTGTGCGGGCTGGCGAGCGGCTATGGGCTATGGGCTGCTGTGGGGTGGGGTGTACTACGGCCTCTCCCTGGCCTGGATTACCCACCTCCATCCCCTCATGTGGCTGGGGGTGCCTTGGGTCGGCAGCGTGGCTATTGCCCTAGGGGCCTGGGGCATCATTACCCTGTGGGGGGCGGCCTGTATTGCCCTGTGGGGGGTGGGGTTGCGCTGGATGGCCCATCGTTGGCCCCAGGCATCGCTGTGGCGGGTGTTGGCGGCCACGGCACTCTGGTGTTTGCTCGAAACCCTGCGGAATTATAGCCCCCTCGACTGGTCGCCCCTGGGTCTCACCCAGAGTCCTAATAACCTATGGGTGTTGTCCTGGGCTCGGCTTTCGGGGCCAACCACCCTCACCGCCTTGCTAGTGGCCACCAATGGGATCTGGGCCGAGGCCATGCCGCCTCATCGCTGGGGCAGACGGGGGCTGGTGGGGTGGGGTTTAGGGTTGGTCGTCCTAAGCCATGGTCTAGGTTGGGCCAGTTATCAAGCCATGGCTCCACGGTCTGCGCTGCCCGGTGCCGATCCATCCCTTCAGACCCTTACCCTGGGGCTGGTGCAGGGCAATGTGCCCACCCGCGAAAAACTCACCCCAGCGGGTATTCGGCAGGCGATGACCACCTACACCGAGGGCTATCAATCCCTGGCTCGCCAGGGGGTAGAGGCCGTGATTACCCCAGAGGGAGCGCTGCCTGTCATTTGGCGTTCTGGCGATCCCTGGGTGGAGGCGCTAACATCGGTGGTGGCCCAAACCGGGGTGCCGCTGTGGCTGGGTACCTTTGCCCCGGTGGATGGCCAGCCCCGCCACTATACCCAAAGCCTGCTGGAACTGCGTCCCCAGGAAGCTGAGGATGCTGATCCTGAGTCTTCCGGCGACAGTGCCCGCTACTATGCCCGCTACAACAAAGTGCAGCTGGTGCCCCTGGGGGAATATATCCCCTTCGAGCCCGTGCTGGGGCGGATTATCCAGCGCCTATCTCCCCTGGAGAGTTACCTGGTGCCGGGGCAATCGGGGCAGCGGTTTGACACCAGCCTGGGCCGAGTCACCGTCGGCATTTGCTACGAATCGGCCTATAGCCGCCTGTTTCGGCCCCAAACTCGCCAGGGAGGGCGCTTTATCCTCACCGCATCCAACAACGACCCCTATCCCCCCGGCATGATGGCCCAACACCACGCCTTTGATGTACTGCGGGCGGTAGAAAGTGATCGCTGGGCCGTGCGGGTGACCAATACAGGGCTCTCCGGCTTGGTAGACAACCGAGGCCGTACCCGTTGGCTGGGCCAACCGCATCAATCTGTGACCTATGCCGCCACCTTAGAGCTACGCCAAACCCAAACCCCCTACGTGCGCTGGGGAGACTGGCTGTTGCCCCTGCTGGTGGGTGGCAGTGTGGTGCTGTCTTCAAGGCCGAAAAGTTGACCCATTCGCTAGGGGAGACACCCCTCTGCACGATGGCTGCGGAGGGGGAGATAATGAAAATTATTGGAAAATAATCATAACTTTATGCTGAAGGCCAGAAATCTTTACGAAGATATAGGTAGTCTAATGTGGCAATGACCTCCCAGGGTGACGGGCCAGCGTTTTTATCACCTACCCCTAGGCCAAATTCTTATGTATGCCCTAGCGACCGATCATCTGCTCTACTACAAAATTACCTCGGAGCCCGCTGGCCTCAAGATCCGTATTTGGGAAACCCCTGATACGGCAGAGGATCACCCAGGGGCTTACACCTACATCATCAACCGCCGGGTGGCCGATATGGCTGAAGCTAAGGCGGTGTTGTCCCAGCATTTGGCCCTCAATGGCGGCGCTTTGGCCTGCGACCAAGCCGAGTTTCCCAGCAAAGGCAAAATTCGGTTGTTGGCCTTCCCCACTTGGACCCACGAAGACATGGCCTAGCCGCCTTGGCCTTAGAGGGCGGTGTGGTGAGATTTGATATAGAAGAGAAGGCGTATCCTCTTGCCCCAGGATTACCAGGGGGCACAGGTGGCTAGAACAGCGGTACCGTGGCATCGATGGTGAGGCCCAAGATGGTGTCGTTAAGGCGAAGGCGCGGGTCGGAGGAACGGCCAAAACTCCAGCCCCCGTACAGGCTCAGCCTCACCTGGGGGGTAAGGCTATAGACCGCTTGGCCCAGCAGTTGTTGCACAGTGTCGTAGCGATCCTGTTGGGTGTAGTCATTCAGGTTGATCTGGTAGTTTAGGCCGATGTGCCACTGGGGGCTGAGGGTGTAGCCCAGGTAGGTTCCGGCGGTTTGGGAGAGGCGGCTAAAATCCGTTTCGACCACGCCGCTGCTGGTTTGGGAACGGGTTTGGGCATCGTTCCACTGCATCCGATAGAAACTATCTAGGGTGAGTTGGGAGGTAAAGGGGTCGCGTCGTCCGAGGGTGAGGGCCACGGATCGGTTGTCAAAAAAGCTGAACCGCGATGCTCCGGCTTGTAATAATTCTTGGTAGGCGACGCCAAACTGCACGTAGGATCGGGGCGATAGACCTTGACGCAGGGCCAACCGCACCTGCCAGTCATCGTAGTTGAGGGTGGCCTCGCGACCGTAGCGCTGAAGCCCCAAATCGACGCTGCCAATGAGGGCCGTTTGGGGGCCGAGGCTGGGATAAACCGACAGACTAGCCGCCGGACGGTAAAACGTATCCCCCGTTAGGCCACCCACATCATTGACCAAGAGCAGCACATTATCGCTGTTCACCACGGAGAAGCGGGCGGAAAGAAATCCAACCTTGGGTGGGGTGGGGCTAGTGGACAGGTTAGGGAGATCCCGAATTCTCAAAATCCCCAGTTCGGGATCCTCTAGGGGATTACGTACCCGAATCACCCCCAGTTCGGGATCCGCCAGTTGCGTATCTAGATCCTCTCCCTGACCTAGCGGGACGCTCTCATCGGGTTCTAGGTTGTTGACGGGGTCGGGGTCGGGTACCTCCTGATCGAGGGCAGACCAGGGATCCTCTGTGGGCACTGGGCCGTTCTCCCAGGGGTGAGGATTGGGATCGGGGGGCACGGCAATGACGGGATCTGCCTTGGTGTCAGGGGCCGCCATGGCGACGGGATGGCCCAAGCCAAACCACCCTAGACCTAGCAGGGCTAAGGTAAAGCATAACCGTCGTTGGCGGAGGGCAAACATCATCCAGATCGGAATCGGAGCAATAGAGCGCACGTATCCGTAGAATCACTACCTTGCATCGGAGTTCCCGATCCTGGGTGCTTAACTTTATCAAAGTTTTATCAACTTCGTGGGGAGTTTTGTAAGCTTGCCCCCTAGGTCATTTTATGTAACCTACGATAGATAGGATACTCAGGTGTGCGTAACCCATTCCCATTGGTTCACCCCGCCCTAGAAGGAATCCGTGGGAACATGGATGAACCTGGTGAGGTTGTACTCTATAGGTCAAGTCCTGTCCGATTTTTGACAAAAACCTGACGGAAGCCGTTGAAGGGTAGAACAGGTGGAGCCAGAAAAGTCAGGGATCGAAGGCAACAACCGACCCATGGGATTGGGGTAAGAACGTCGTTAATGGCCTGTATGTCATGCTCAAGCACGGATTATCGGCAACCGTTTCCGCTAGATGGATGATCCTGGGCGCTTCTCTGGGGATGCTTGGGTTGGCTTGGGTGGCCGGATCGCCAGCCCAGGCGAATGTGACCCTCACCCGCGCCGATATCGAGGCTATTCTCAACCGGGTGGAACTGATTCCCCAGGGACGGTCTGCCCGGACGGCTCGGCAGCGAGATGTGATGGCCGTCGGGGATACCCTGCGCACGGCGGCCCAGGCCCAGGCCCAACTCCGCTTTAACGATGGATCCCTAGCTCGGGTGGGAGAACGAGCCACCTTTCAGTTTTTACCCAATACCCGAAACTTTCGCCTGTCCAATGGCACCATGCTGCTGTTGATTCCCCCTGGGCGCGGACGTAGCACCATTCAAACCCCCAGCGCGATCACCGGGATTCAGGGATCGGCGGTTGTGGTGCGCCACAGCGAGGAGCGCAATTTTACGATGGTGATGGCCTTGACCAATAACCCAGCGGGGCCAATGACCGTGACCATCCAGGGCTGTGGCGACAATGGGGCGGCAGAGACCTGCGTGACTGAATACGACCTCTATGCCGGACAGATGGCCATTGTGCAGAATAATCAGGTGCAAATCCTAGAATTTGACCTGTCTACCTTCTACGACACGAGCCCCCTCACCGATGGCCTAGACTTGAACAACCCAGACCCCTCCGTTTCCCTGGGGCCAGCCTTGGATCTGGTGAGGGCGGAAACCCTAGAAGCGCTATCGCAGGCATCGGACTTTACAGACGCCATGGTGCTTAACCCTGCCATTGTCGCCATTTCTCCCAATAGCCAAAGCGCGGTGAGTGGCTCCTGGCTCCTGTCTCCCGCCATCACCGAAACCCAAGTAGCCGGACAACTGCCCCCTGTTCTTCCGGCGTCATTAGCGCCCAACCCAGCCACTGCAATCCAGCCGCTGATAGTGATACCGTCCGTGATTGCGCAGCCCCCTGCTGTGCCCCCACCCGTGGTTGATCCGCCTGTTGCGCAGCCTCCTGGGGTTGATCCGCCTGTCGTGCAGCCTCCTGGGGTTGATCCGCCTGCTGCGCAGCCTCCTGGGGTTGATCCGCCTGCTGCGCAGCCTCCTGGGGTTGATCCGCCTGTAGCCAATCCGCCTGTAGCCAATCCGCCTGTCACCAATCCGCCTGTAACCAATCCGCCCAATAGGCCAACGGTTCCGGCCAGTCCTCCTCCCTTTCAGAACAACCCGACGGTGCCAGCTAATCCTCCTGCGAGGCCACCTGTCATTTTTCAATCCGACGATGTCGATGATTAAGCTGATCTAGGCTACGGAATTGGGCCTCAGGGTGGGGTTGCAACCAAACCTGGTATGGCGACCTCCAGGTTATTAGGGGGCCAGAATGTCTGTAGATATGTCGTCGCGAGATATCCCTACGAGCAGTACGGTTCTACCCACCTGAGGAATTGGGCAAGGTTGGTTACCTTAGATTTAGATGTTTGAAGCCCTATTCACATCCAAGTCCACCCTCAGCGGCTTGCCGTAGCACAAGCGCCCTCCGGGACTTGGTAAGCCCCAGGCCATTTGATCGTTACTGCCAGCAAAGCGAGGTATCCACTGTGAGCAACCCTTCCGGCAAAACCCCAGAACTCTTCAGCGGCTTCAAAGCCTTCGAGCATGGCAACTCGCTGATGCAGTACGTCCACGCCATGAGCCCTGAAACCATTGCCCAACTGTCCAATCCGGCATCTTCAGAGGTGCAGCAAATGATGGAACACAACATCATTGGCCTGTTGGGGGGCCTGCCTTCGCAGCATTTTGACGTGGAAATTACCACCAACCGCGAAAGCCTAGGGCGACTATTGGCCTCTGCTATGATGAGCGGGTACTTTTTGCGCGGGGCCGAACAGCGCATGGAAATGGAGCGATCCTTTGTCCTGGCGAATACGGCTGCTGAGCATGATGAGTCCTGAGCATGATGAGTCCTGAGCCGAATTCGTGACGCCTAGCCCCCCTGATTCGTCCCTGGATGCCGCTTCCTATTCCCATCGTTGTCGCGATGGAGAAACCTCCTATCTAACGGTGGCGCTGGATAGTTTGCCAACGGCTGAATCCACGGCTGAACCTGCGGCTGCATCAGCCAAGCCCTCTGGGGTGAACCATCTAACCAACTTCGATCCGGCTGGGGCTGTCTCCCCCTGGCCGGATTTTGTCGTGGCGGAACTGCGATCTAACCTACTGACTTGGTATGCCCAGGCGGGACGGCAATTGCCCTGGCGCAATATCGAAAACCCCTACGCCATCTGGGTTTCGGAGATGATGTTGCAGCAAACCCAGGTGAAAACCGTACTGCCCTACTACGAGCGTTGGCTAGCCCAGTTTCCCACTGTGGAAGCCCTGGCGGCGGCGGATTTGCAAACGGTGCTGAAGGCGTGGGAAGGATTGGGCTACTATGCCCGTGCCCGCAATCTATACCGAGCCGCCCAGCGCATTGTGAGTGAGCATAACGGCCAGATTCCCCAGGATTTTGATGCCATCACCGATCTTCCCGGCATTGGCCGCACGACGGCAGGGGGCATCCTCAGTTCCGCCTACAACCTGCCCTACGCCCTTTTGGATGGCAACGTGAAACGGGTGCTGGCTCGACTTGTCGCTCTGCCCGTGCCCCCTGCCAAGGCGATGAATACCCTGTGGGATGTGTCCGAGCATGTGCTGGATCCCGAAAACCCCCGCGACTTCAACCAGGCCATCATGGATTTGGGGGCCACCCTCTGCACCCGTCGCCAGCCCGATTGTCCCCGATGTCCTTGGCAGAAGCACTGTCGCGCCTATAATCTGAATGTGCAAACGGAGATCCCGATGACCGAAAGCAAAGCCCCCATTCCCCACAAACACATTGGCGTCGCGGTAATTTGGAACGACCAAGGCCAGGTACTGATCGACCGCCGCAAACAGGAAGGGCTGCTGGGCGGGCTGTGGGAATTTCCGGGTGGCAAAATTGAAGTCGGAGAAACCGTAGAAGCCTGCATCCGGCGCGAAATTCAAGAAGAACTGGGCATCGACATTGCCGTGGGCGAATTGCTCTGCACCGTCACCCACACCTATTCTCACTTCAAAGTTACCCTCAACGTCCACCACTGCACCCACCTCAGCGGCGACCCCCAACCCATCGAATGCGATGAAGTGCGCTGGGTCAACCTCGACCAAATCGAAGAATATCCCTTTCCCAAAGCGAATATTCAAATCATCGCCGCCCTCAAAGCCCACGCCCACGCCAATACGTAGGGTGCATTGCTTCGCAAATGCACCACCCAACTGCTCCGAGTTAGGTCTTAGCTTTTTTCCCGACCATGTGTAGAGCCATGAAGGAGGGGGACAGAGCGGTTTCCTAGCCTTCTACAATGGGGGCAGTCCTTTATCGAGTATTCACTATGGCAGTGGAAACCGTGGGTAGCCCACCCCCTGAGGCCGATCAAATTAAAACCGTGTTAGAGCAACAGTTGCCCAACATCATCGCCAGCTTTAACCAAGTGCTGCGCGAACAGTATGGCATCACGGGCATTAGTGTTGGCGGCTTTAGCGTCGTACCCGAAAGCGCTGTGGCCGGAACCGTTGTCTGCGACCAGGAAAGCTGCTCGATCAACTAAATAGCAGTGCTGATAACAGCGACAGCAACTATGCCCATAAGCTATGGGATTGGGCTTTTCAAGGAGAACCCAGGAGTCTTACAGGCTCCTGGGTTTTGATGTTTTTCGGTAACTTCTAACGCTCGGTGAGTTTGGTGAGCAGGGTGTTAGACCGTTCCACGAAGGTTTTCATGCCTTCGGCGTCAAAGCCCTTTTGGGCCATGAGGGCGGTGTCGTAGACCTGGTTACAGATCATTTCGGCTAGGGCTCCGGCGGGGGAGGCGTTGCCATCGGCTCCGAGGATGGTACTTTGGCTGAGGCCGAGCAGGTTTTGGATGAGCGGGTGGGCGGTGTTCACCATCAGTACATGGTCGTCGGGGAACTCCATGGCCTTTTGCTGAATTAGGGCGCTGATTTCCTGCATTCGACGGGCTTCTTCGGGCAAGAGAACCATGGCCGGGGGGGCATGTTCGCCTTTCAATGCCTGGGGTTTGACGTTCACCCTGGGTTTGTTTAGGGCTTTTTCAAACATTTCTTTGATTTCGTCGTCGCGGGTTTTGTTGGTGACAGGATCCACAATTTCGCTTTGCTTTTCCTTGTCCAGTAATGTGTCGTCCAGATCGGCATCGACGCGGACAAACTTCACTTCAGAATATTCCCGATCCAGGGTCGGTACAAAGTGGGTGTCGATGAAGGAATCCATGAACAACACTTCTAGCCCTTGGCCATTGAATAGCTCAATATAGGTGGCTTGAGAGACTTCATCGGTAGCGTAGAAAACGCGGTTTTCGTGCTTATCTTTGTTACGCTCTAGGTAGTCCTTCAGGGTGGTGTAGAAATTGCCGTTGGTGTCGGTGGCGGTTGGATTGTCAGACACTTCGGCCCAGGCATCGCCCTCTTCGGTTTGCACTTCTACCTTGGCTGTTTCCTCGGTATTCCCCAATTTGGCGGTGGTACGGAAGATCAGAATATCCTTGACTTGGTCTTTGAATTTGTCGTCGTTGAGGGAGCCAAATTTAACAAAGTTGCCCAAATCTTGCCAGCTAGAAATGTACTTGGCGGGATTATCGCGATAGAGCGCCTTGAGGCTATCGCCCACTTTCTTGGCAATGTAATCGGCAATGCGGCGAACGGTGCGATCCCCCTGCAAAAAGCTACGGCTGACGTTGAGAGGAATGTCGGTGCTGTCAATTACGCCGCGCAGGGGCAGCAGAAATCGAGGCACTACTTCTTCGCAGTTGTCGGTGACAAAGACCTGATTGCAGTAGAGTTTGATGCTGCTTTTCGTGATGTCGATATCGGGCTTGAGTTTGGGGAAATAGAGAATGCCGTTGACCACAAAGGGGTAATCGGTATTGAGATGAATCCACAGCAGCGGATCTTCCTGGAAGGGATACAGATAGCGATAGAACTCTAGGTAGTCATCATCGGTCAAACTGCTGGGGGATTTTTTCCAGGGGGCTTCGTGTTTGTTAACAACTTCACCATCCAACTTAATGGGGACGGGCATGAAGTCGCAGTAGGTTTTAATAAGCTGCCGAATGCGGGCGGGTTCGAGGTATTCCTCCTCGCCATCCATCAAGTGCAGGGTGATGGTGGTGCCTACGGTGTTGCGCTCCGAAGGGCTGAGGGAAAACTGGGTCGTTCCATCGCAACTCCAGTGAACTGCTTCGGCTCCTTCCCGGTAGGATAGGGTGTCAATTTCAACCGTGGATGCCACCATAAAGGATGAATAGAACCCAAGGCCAAAGTGGCCAATAATGGGGTCTTCTGCAGCGCTATCTTTATACTTGGTGATAAACTCTTCGGCGCTAGAAAAGGCGACTTGGTTGATATATTGCTTTACCTCATCGGCGGTCATGCCCAGGCCAGTATCCGACACGCTGAGGGTTTTCTTATCCTTATCGAGCTTGATTTCAATTGCGGGATTGCTGATGTCGCCGCTGTATTCTCCAGAACGAGACACCATGGAGAGCTTTTTAATGGCATCTACGGCGTTGGACACCAGTTCTCGCAGGAAGATCTCATGCTCGGAATAGAGCGCTTTTTTAATAATCGGAAAAATATTTTCGGTGTGGATTGTAATGTTGCCCTGTTCCAGAATCGTCGTCATGGCGGTTCGGTTACTCGGTGAGGTATGCATTGCTATGGGCATTTTTGACGCTGGCCCCCTCCCTACACAAGCGGCGATTCCCTCCCCCGGTAGGTACGGTTGCCCCTACCCGCCATACCTCGCCCCCAGGGATTTGACTCAGTCCAACCCCTGTCCTGCCAGGGCTTTTCCCTGCGACCCACGGGTTATTCCTTATCTTGCTGAGGCCAGAAAGGTGAGGTAGGCTAATTAAGGTTGGTTAAGTTCCTTTGCTTCCGAAAGTTTTGGCGTGGGTTGGGCATTTTAAGGCTAGTAAGATGCCAAATAGGCTACTTACTTTCGTCACCGCCGCCTCTGTGTATCCCCGTAGATGCCATGACCGTTACCCTCGACCAGACTCTATCCTCTGCTTCCAGTCGGGCCAAGCTGCGTAGTTGGGTGGGTCTGGGGGGGTTGCTGGCCCTGGTGGTGCTGGGCAACTATTTTCGTTGGTCACTTTTCTTTCGGATTGATTTTCTCTTCGGCACCATTGCGGTGTGGCTGGTGCTCAATTTCTATGGCCAGCGCTGGGGAGCGGTGGCGGCCATGGTGGGGGCAATCTGCACCTATTTTTTGTGGAACCATCCCTACGCCATCATTATTTTTGCGGCAGAGTATTTGTTTGTCGCGTGGTTCTATGCGCGGCAGCGACAGCGTAACTTAGTACTGCTAACGGCGCTGTTCTGGGTGGTGCTGGGGATGCCGCTGGTGTGGCTATTCTACGGCCAGGTCATGAGCCTAGACCCCACCCAAACCCAGATTGTGATGCTCAAGCAAGCGGTAAACGGTATTTTTAATGCGCTGTTGGCCAGTTTGCTGATTATCTACGCCCCCGTGCATCGCTGGTTGCAGCGGCCCCAGTCGGCCAGCGCCCTCTCCTTGCAGCAAACGGTGTTCAATCTCTTGGTAGCGGCGGCGTTTTTTCCGACCCTATTACTGTTGGCCATGGGTAGCCACCGGGTTGTGGCGGACATCATGGCGGAGGAACAAATTCACCTGGGGTTAATTTCTCAACCCTTGGCCAACCGCATCGACGGTTGGTATCAGCGCCATGTGCAGGCCACCACGGCCCTGGCTGACCTAGCGGCAACGGAGGAGGGTGCGCTGTCGGACGCGGCGCAGCCGATGCTTCAAGCGCGGGCCGAGACCATTCAATCTCTACTGTCGGACTTTCGGCATTTAGTGGTGACGAATGAAACGAACGACATCATTGTCCAAATTGTCCAAACCGCCGCCCGTCAACCGCTCTTCAGTCCTTTGCAAGTAAGCAGTCCCACGGTTACGCTCCGCCGCACGCCAACCCTCACCCTAGAAAGCCTAGAGGGAGATGCCTTTCAGGAAGATAGCGCTCTACTGAGCCAGCCGATTCTAAATCGGGGAGAACTTCAGGGCTGGGTGTGGGGCGAAATCGACCTCAACGTCCTGAAAAACATCCTGCTTGACACCGCCAAAGACATTAGCTTTCAGGTCACGCTGCTCGATCCGAACCAGCGAGTGATGGTGAGCACCGACCCAGAGCGGCCCTGGGGGACGCCTCTGAATTTGCGCCAGTCGGGGGAAGTTTTGCCCCTGGGAGAATCTAGCTACCAACTGTTGCCCGCTCCTGGTAGCCCGCTCTATCATCCGGTGTATTTGATGCGCTGGCGCAATTCTCAGTTTGTCAAAGAAGCGCCCCTAGCCATTCTGGAGGGGTGGACGTTGATTGTGGAATCCCCCGCCCGCCCTCACGCCCAGCAGGTACAGCAGGAGAGCAGCCAGTCCTTATTCATTCTCATGCTGGTGACGGGGATTGCCCTAGGGATTGCGGCGGCCCTCAGCCACGAATTTGTGAAGCCGCTTTTTGATTTGGCCCAGGCCACTACCAACCTGCCCACCCAGGTGTTGGAACGACAGACGATTCGGTGGCCCAGCAGCCCCGTGGTGGAACTGCGATCCCTGGTTAACAACTTCCAGCAGATGTCCACGACCCTGACCCAGAAGTTCCAGGAACTTCAGCAAGCCAAACAGCACGCCGAGGTGGCCAACCAAACCAAGAGCGAGTTTTTGGCCAACATGAGCCACGAACTGCGGACTCCCCTCAACGCCATCCTGGGCTTTACAGAACTGCTGAGCCGCCGACCCGACCTGCAAGCCTACCGATCTGACCTTAACGTGATTCAAAACAGCGGCAGACACCTGCTGGATCTGATCAATGACATCCTCGATCTGGCCAAAATTGAAGCGGGCCAAATGAACCTGCGCCCCACCGATTTTCACCTCAATGGCCTGATTGATGGTATCGAAGATTTATTTCAGCCTAGGGCGGAGGCCAAGGCCCTGGCCTGGGTGGTGGAACGATCTCCCGACCTGCCCTCAATGGTGAACGCCGACGAGCGCAAGCTACGCCAGGTACTCATCAACCTGGTGGGCAACGCCATTAAGTTCACCGATCAAGGCCAGGTGACGCTACGGGTACAGCCGCTAGCCAGTTCGTCCCCCACGGCGGAGGAACTATGGATCCAAATAGACATTGAGGACACTGGCCCCGGCATCGCCCCGGAGGAATTGCCCCTGTTGTTCAAGGCCTTCTCCCAAACCGCCCTAGGGCGGGCCAGCCACGAGGGCACCGGGCTAGGCCTGCGGATTAGCGATCAGTTCGTGCAGTTGATGGGCGGTACCATTGACGTCCAAAGCCAGTTGGGCCAAGGTACCTGCTTCCGGGTCACGGTGCCCGTTCAGGCTGCCAAGGAGGGCATCCCGCCCGCCCCCGCCAAAACTCCCATCCCCCTAGGGCTCGATCCCTTCTCCCCAGAGTGGCGGATCTTGATTGTGGATGACCAGCCCAGCAACCGCGCCCTGCTCAATCGCTTCCTCTCCGACCTAGGATTCAGCGTCCGCGAAGCCAGCAACGGCCAAGAGGCCATCGAACAATGGGACACCTGGCGGCCTAACCTGATCTGGATGGATATGCGAATGCCCGTGATGGATGGCTATGCTGCCACCCGCTACATCAAGGGGCACCTCCAGGGACAGGCCACCGCCATCATTGCCCTCACCGCCAGCATTTTCGACTCCGACCGACAACTGGTGCTGGATGCCGGATGTGACGACTTTGTGCGCAAGCCCTTCCAGCAGACGGTGATTGTAGACAAGCTCATCCAACACCTGGGGGCTGAGTTTGTCTATGCCGATCCCGAACAGGATGCTCCAGCCTCCGAAACCGCCCCCCAGCCCCTCTCAGCGGATAGCTTGGTCGATTTCCCCGCCGAGTGGCGCTCCCAACTCTATCGCTATGCCACCCAGGCCGATCAATCCGCCATGCAAGCCTTGGTCGATCAACTCCCTGAAGACCGAGCCCCCCTCCGCCAAGCCCTCACGGACTGCATTGAAAACTTTCAATTTGATAAGATCATGATCCTTACCCGCAGCACCGATGAGCCTCGCCCCTCCCGCTAAGTCCACCATTTTAGTGGTAGACGACATTCCCGATAACTTGCATCTGCTTACCCGAGAACTGACCCACCACGGCTACGAAACACGCGCCGTTTTGACCGGAGAAATGGCGCTGACTGTGGCCCAATCTGCCGCCATCGATCTGGTTTTGCTGGATATTATGCTGCCGGATATGGATGGCTATGCGGTTTGCCAAGCCCTCAAGGAAAACGCCGCCACCCACGATATTCCAGTCATTTTTATCAGCGCCTTAGATGCCTCCTTTGATAAGGTAAAAGCCTTTGAAGTGGGTGGAGTAGACTACCTCTCTAAACCCGTCAAAATGGCGGAGGTAATCGCCCGAATTAACACCCAACTCAGTCTTCGCCATGCCCAACAAAAACTTCAGTTATTTAACCAGAATCTCGAAGCCCTAGTGCAGCAACGCACCCAGGAATTGGCCCAGGCGAACCAAGCGTTGCAAGCCGAAATTCAGGTGCGCCAACGGGTCGAACAGGATCTCCGTTTCAGCGAAGCCCGCTATCGGTTAATTGCCAACCACATGGGGGATTTAGTCTGTCTGCACAACCAGGACGGGGATTTTCTCTACATCAGCCCCTCGGTACAGTCCTTACTGGGCTATCACCCCGACGAATTGCAGGGCAAAAGACTTCAGGATTTCTGCCATCCCGATGATTTGCCCTGTCTACAACTGCATTTTCAAGAGTCTTTTCATCGGGCTGAATCCATCACCAGTGCCTACCGTTTGCGCAATCAGACTGGGGGGTATGTGTGGATCGAAACCCTAGCCAAAGCCATTACGGATGAGGGCGAATCGATCACCGGAATTGTCACTAGTTCGCGGGACGTAACTCGGCGGGTCAACATGGAGCGCAAACTACGCTACGAAGCCCTCCACGATGCCCTCACCCATCTGCCCAATCGCGACTGGCTAGCGAAGCGCCTAGAGAGGGAAATTCTCCAGTGTCGCCGTCAGCCCGGTCGTCAGTTTGGCCTGTTGATGCTCGATTTGGATCGGTTTAAGGCGGTGAACGATAGTTTGGGCCATTTGATCGGCGATAAGCTGTTGATTGCCGTGACAGAACGCCTGAGAGATACCGTTCGCAAGGTGGATATGGTGTCTCGCTGGGGTGGCGATGAATTTATCATCTTTGTCGAGCAGGTTAACCACATTGATGAGCTAGTCCAGGTTGCTGAAGCTATCAACCAAGCCCTAGAAAGCCCCATGGAAGTGGAGGGCAAAATCATTTTTACCACAGCCAGTATTGGGGTATTACTGGGCAGCGCGAACTATGGCACCAGCAACGAGGTGTTTCGCGATGTAGATATTGCCCTCTATCGAGCGAAGGAACAGGGGCGCAATCGCTACGAAATCTTTGGCCTAGAAATGTATCAGGAAGCGCTGTCCCTGTTGACCCTAGAAAATGAACTGCGGGAGGCCATTAAAAACGAAGCGTTCGTGGTGTATTACCAGCCCATTATCGATATTAAGACCCGCACCCTAATCGGCTTTGAAGCCCTTGCCCGCTGGCAACATCCCCAGCGAGGCCTGATTATGCCGGGGGAGTTTATTGACCTAGCGGAGGATAGCGGCCTGATTAAACCCATTGGCAGACAAATTTTATGTCAGGTCTGCCACACCATGGCTGAATGGGATCGTTTGGGCTATTTAGAGGAGTGGTTTCAGATCAGTATTAATGTCTCTGGGCAACAGTTTCGAGATTATCATTTCATCGATACCCTGGATCAGATTCTGATTGAGACGGGGGTGAAGGGAACTCGTCTGAAACTAGAAATTACCGAGCGTATTTTGCTGGAACAATCCGATAGCATCGCCCGCACCCTCGACGCGATTCACCAGCGCGGCATTACCCTCAGTATTGACGACTTTGGCACGGGCTATTCCTCCCTGCGTTACCTCAGTCAATTTTCGGTAGAAACGCTCAAAATTGATCGTTCCTTTGTCATGCAACTTCAACCAGGGCAGTTGGGCATTGTGCAGGCCATTATTGATCTGGCCCATAATTTAGAGATGGACTGCATTGCTGAGGGCGTAGAAACGGAAGACCAATTGCACCAACTGCAACGGTTGGGGTGTGAAGCCGCCCAGGGCTACCTATTCGCCAAACCCTTGCCCCCCGATCAGGCCGTACAATATCTGCAATCGGCCCCCCCAACCCTGGAAACCCTGCTGTCTCACCTGGCCTAGCCATGCCCCTGTCTTCCCCTTCCCGTCTCTCCTTGCCCACCATGGGCTGTGGCACCTGGGCCTGGGGTAATCGCCTGCTGTGGGGCTACGATCCTGCCATGGATAGCGAGTTGCAGCGGGTGTTCAATGCCTGCGTAGCCCAAGGGGTAACGCTTTTTGATAGCGGCGATTCCTACGGCACAGGCCGCCTCAACGGACGCAGCGAAACCCTGCTGGGGCAGTTTGCCCGCGCCTACCAGGGGTCAAATCAGGATCAGATTTGCCTTGCCACCAAACTCGCGGCCTATCCCTGGCGCATCACCCGCCAATCGGTCGTCCAGGCCGGAGCCGCCTCCGCCCAACGCCTCGGACGCCCCATCGACCTAGCCCAAATGCATTGGTCTACCGCCAACTATGCCCCCTGGCAGGAGGGGCCGTTTTTGGATGGCCTGATGGATCTCTACGAGCAGGGCCAGATTAAGGGGGTTGGGCTGTCGAACTTTGGCCCCAAACGCCTGAAATTGGCCCACCAGCGGTTCAACGCACGGGGCATCCCCATCACCACGCTGCAAGTGCAGTATTCCCTGCTGTCTACCTACCCGGTCACAGAACTGAATCTGAAGAATCTCTGTGACGATCTGGGGATTCGCCTGATTGCCTACAGCCCCTTGGCCCTAGGATTACTCACTGGGAAATACTCGCCCCAGGGGCCATTTCCCCAGGGGGTTCGGGGCTTTTTATTCCGTCAACTGCTGCCCAAAATTCAGCCCCTGCTGCACACCCTCCAGGAGATTGCCGATCAGTACCAAAAAACCTCCGCCCAGGTGGCCCTCAACTGGTGCATCGCCAAAGGCACCATCCCCATTCCTGGGGCAAAATCCCTCGCCCAGGCCGAACAAAACCTGGGGGCCTTGGGTTGGTCGCTAGACAGCGGCGAAGTGGACGCCCTCGACCAAGCCAGCCGCCGCAGCGACAAGCAAATGGTGCAAAACATCTTCCAATCCCGTTAAAGCCTTTGATTGATAGCGCTTTTAACCGTTTTCAAACGCTAAGTCCGACTCCGTAACGCCCTCCCCCCAAGACCTCTCTACCCCATGGCATGAAGGTCGGAAAAGTCCTCTGAGTTTGCAAAAGTCGCTAGATCAGGGAGTTCACCTTTGACAAGTCCCTTTTCGCTATTAGGATCACAGAGGACTTCGGGGAATCGATGGGGAGGGATCGCGCCAATTTCAAGCAAACGATTTATTTGTGTCATGATGGCCCGAAAATGCATCGGCTACATCCTTCTCTTTTGCATCGGGCTGGCCTGTTGCTGGATGGTCTCATTCCCCGGTTTGGGTCAAGAAGACGAGGTGGCGCGTGTTCTTTTTATCAATTCCTACCATCGGGGCTATTCCTGGAGTGATGGGATTGAAGATGGTTTGCGTGAACGGCTAGCGGCCTCGGAAATTCCCATTGAACTATCCATGGAATTCTTGGATAGGCGTCGCTTTGCCTATGGCCAGCAAGTGGATTTTTTGGCTCAGTCGATGGCGGTTAAATACAGCCGATATCGCCCTGATGTGGTGGTCGTGGCTGATAATGCCGCCTTTGATTTTGCGGCTAAGTATCGTCAAGACCTGTTTGCCAATGTTCCCATCGTTTTTTGTGGCTACAATAGCTTTCGCCCTGCGGTTCTAGAGGGATTAGATAACATCACAGGGGTCAACGAAGAAATTGCCATGATGGACACGGTGGAGATGGCCCTCAAAATCCATCCCAGGACGAAAACCATTGCCTTCATTGTGTCTACGGGGGAAGAAAGCAGTAAACGCATTAAAGCCGTGGCCGAGGAGAGCGTTTTCCCTATTCTGCGCCAGCGCTTTGAGGTGGTGGTGCTCGCCGATGCCTCCATCGCAGACATCCAATCTCGACTGGCGGCGCTGCCCCCCAATACCCTGGTGTTTTTAAGTGGCCAAACCAGCACCCAGGGCGATGGCCGCGCCCTCACCCCCATGGAAAATGGACGGCTGATTACCCGCGTGAGCCCCTTTCCGGTCTACACCTTTTGGGATTTCCATTTGGGCTCAGGGGCCATCGGCGGGCGCATCATCACTGGCCCGGAACAGGGTAAGGCCGCTGCCGATCTGGCCCTGCGTATCCTGGCGGGAGAGGCGGCGGACGATATTCCCGTCGTCATGACGACTCCCACCCGGGATATTTTTGATTATTCGGTGATGCGACAATTTGGCCTGTGGCCTAGGGAGGTGCCCGCCGATGCCATCATCCTGAACCAACCCTTTCTGGTGTGGGAGGAATATCGTTGGCAGATCATTGCTACCGTTTCCCTGGTCGTCTTACAGTCCCTTTTCATTGCCCTGCTACTCAAGATGATGCGAGAGCGCCGCCTTGCCCTGCGTACTCTCCACCAGGAGCGAGAACGCCTAGAGGAACGGGTGGAAGAACGCACCAATGCCCTACAACTGGCTAACCAACGACTGGCCTACCTCAGCCGCACGGATGCCCTCACGGGCCTAGCCAATCGGCGCTGTTTTGATGAGACCCTGATGACGGAGTTTCTGCGAATGCAGCGCTGCCATCATCCCCTTTCGCTGATTTTGCTAGATGTCGATCATTTCAAATCCTTTAACGACCACTATGGCCATGTGATGGGCGATCACTGTCTCCGTCGTATTGGAGCTGAGATCGGCAAAATGGTGAGCCACCCGCCCGACTTAGCCGCTCGCTATGGGGGCGAAGAATTTGCCCTCATTTTGCCCGAAACCGATCTGGCTGGGAGCATCGACCTGGCCGAACGCCTCCGCCGCCAGGTCGAACAGCTAGCCTTGCCCCACCAGTTCTCTGGCACTCAGCCCCATGTCACCATTAGCCTAGGGGTGTCTACGGTGATGGCGCAGGATGTGCCCCACGCAAAGGATCTCATTCGGCTGGCCGATCAGGCGCTCTACCAAGCCAAACTCCAGGGGCGCAACCGCACTATCAGCCAAGCCCTGTCCTTTCCGACTGCCCCCACCCAAGGCTAGGCTTTGAGGGCCGTCACATACTGGTTCACTAGGCTATCGATTCCGGTAATCGCCGTACCGACAACGACGGCATAGGCTCCGGCTACCAGGGCGGCGTGGGCCATCTCTGGCGAGGCAATGCCCCCCTCACAAATGACGGGCACGGGGCAATGTTCCACCATGGCCCGCAGCAAATCCAGACTGGGGGGTGTTTCCGTTTGGGTGGCCTCGGTATAGCCATAGAGCGTAGTCCCCACACAGTCGGCCCCGGCCTCGATGGCGTACAAGGCATTCTCCAGGCTATCCACGTCGGCCATCACGGGCTTATTGAGGCGGTTGTGGATATGATGAATCAAATCTGAGAGCGTTTCTTGGCTAGGACGGGGGCGCTGGGTGGCATCCACCGCAATGATGTCGCTACCTGCCTGAGCCACGGCATCGGCATGGTGGGCCTGGGGCGTGATATACACCGACGACGGTGGCAACACCTGTTTCCATAGGCCAAGGATGGGCTGGCTCACCCGTCGCCGCACCGCTTCAATGTGGCTGGGCGAATCAATCCGCACACCCACGGCCCCCTGTTGCACCGCCGCCGCCGCCATGGCGGCAATCACCTCAGGATCGTGCAACGGCGACGATGCCGGAGCCTGACAAGACACCACTAACCCACCCCGCAGGGTCTGCAAACTCAGATTCACGCGATCAACTCTCTGTTGCTAGTGTGGCTAAAATTTTGCCGAAATAGAATTACCACTGTAAAACAACCCTGCCCCCTGTTACCCCATCGGTTAGGGCTAGATGATAATCTGGCGGGTCATGACATGGGTTCCCACTTATTTGCCCTGTCCATAGCGAATTTGACTCGGTTAAAGTGTATCGCGATGAGCCCCCTGCCCCGACCTTCCGCAGATTGACAGGGGTTATTTTAGGAGATAGTACTGGCAAGCCGGAAAGCCCATGAGGCAAATAATTTTGGCGTTCTAGCTCGTCGGTGATCTCAACCAGGCCGATCTCATCCACTAACGCCGCCACCAGGCCCAAATGATCCAGGTTTTCTATCTCCAAGGTGCAATCCCAATCCTTGGCCTGATCTGAGCCACCCCAAATATTCTTTTTGTCAACCTGCGGAATGTCGGGTGGAAGAAGGGGGCTGAGCGGATTTTCGTGAACCGTCCTAGTCCTCGGAAACGATCTTCGATGCGAAGGATACAGGGGATTGAACCACTACAAAGCGCTTGTAAAAAAAGACCTGATCTTGACTGTGGAGGCGGGCGGCGAGATCGGTTAGGGGTTGCCAATGGGGGTTAGTGATGGTGCAGGTGCGGTCGCTGAGTCGATTCCAAAAGGCTATTTTTGCCCCAGGATCGGCGTGTTGGTGCAGGGTTTCTAGCACCGTTTGAAAGTGCGATTCGGACATGTACTCAAACACGTTGCTGAGGTTGAAGCGGTCGATGGGGTTCTCGTTTCGGCTGAGAAAATCCTCTAGGGAGGTGGTGTGCCACGCTAGGCGATCTAGGTTTTGGCGGATGGCCTCAAAATTTTCGGGCCGCAGGGCGTAGGGCAGCACCGTATCGTAGCAACCTAGCACAATCCATTGCAGGTAGGGGTTTTGGGCTGGATCTAAGGTAGTGAGGGCGTAGCGGGTGCGGGCTAGGAGGTGATCGGCCAGGGATTGGTCGCCATAGCGGAGGAATTCCGGGTCGGTGCCCAAATGGCCTAGGGTGAAGCGCGAGAAAAACGCCCGAAACAGCCAGCGCCACTGCCAAGTATCCCATTGTTCGCTGTACCAGGCTTCGCGTTCGGTGGGGGAAAGTCCCTTCAAAATTGGTGGCCACGTTGCGGAGGAATGCACCAAGGGCAGCACCCAACGGCGAAATAGGGCCAAGTAGCGCTCGAATTTGCCGCTGTGCAAAATGCCCTGGGCGATGGCCTTGGGGTGACTATCCCAAAAAGCTCTAGCTGGGGGCGAGAGTTCCTTTCGGCAGCGCTGGTAAAGCTCTGCCCGCAAAGATCCCAGGGTTCTCAAAGAACCCTGGGATCTGGTCTCCTGGGATCTGGCTCCCAGCAGCATCAACATTTCGCCATGGCTGAGGCATCGAAAGGCCGCGACTTTCAGTTCCAAACAGGCGATTTGGGCGGGGCTGAGGTCTACCGCAATCACCCGCTGGGGGCCACGGCTAAGCAGGGCCAGGGTATTATCGCCGCCGGAGGCGATGGAGAGGCAGGTGTGGTGGGGCTGCACCGCCAGGGCTTTTAGCAAAATGTCGGCATCTTCCCAGCACTGGGCATAGCGCAAGTGGTCGAAGCGGGTGTGGCGTTCAATTTCGCTAGGCATGGGGCGATTCTATCGTTTCGGTGGGAGGAGATAGAGACTCCGAAGCAGGCTGAATTCGCTGCACCCGTCCTGTGCGGCCATCCATCGCCACCCAGTCGCCCTCTTGCAGAAGGGTTGTCAAGTTGGGCAGGTCGCTCACCATCGGCAGGCCCAACTCCCGCGCCACAATGGCCACATGGGACAACACACTACCCCGCTCCACCAGCAACCCCTGGGCATGGGGAAACAGTAGCACCCAGCCTGGATCGGTGGAGGTCGCCACCAAGATTTGGGGGGCTTGATGATCGCGAGATGCCCCCTGTTGCTGAAGCCATTGACGAGGATTGCTCACCAAACACACCCGCCCCTGCACTATCCCCGGAGCGCAGCCCATGCCCTGCCAGGTGCCGTCGCTGGCGGGTGTGGGTGAAGTCCCTGAATCTGTGGAGAGTCCCGAATCTAGCCTGGGCACAGATGGGAACGATAGGCCCAAACTCGGTAAACCAAAGGTTTCCAGTCTGCGAGGTAAGGCCGGAGCCACGAGGTGCTGCTGATACTGGGTTTTGCGAACGCTAACTAAGCCTCGCAAATCTAGCGTGGTGGCGGTGCCTTCCACCAGGCCCATGATTTCTTCGACCTCTAGAAGAAAGATGTCGGCAGGGTCGTCCAACCAATCCAAGGCGTAGAACCGTTTGCCTAGTTCCACAAACACGCGCCGAGCTTGGCCAAAAACACGGGTGCGCTCAAAGCGCAGGTTTTCCCGGTTGCGGACGAGGCGGCGAGTATTGTGCAGCACCCAGCGAAAGAGGATGGCTTGAGGGCCGTTGACTTTCATCGATATAGACGTGGTCGGAGATTGATCCCCCCTAGCCCCCCTTGGAAAGGGGGGAACTGGAGCCGTAGTCTCGGCTGGGAAGAGAGGTTCTGACGTCAAAGTCCCCCTTTTTAAGGGGGATTTAGGGGGATCTCCAGAACTAGCGCAATTCTCCGATCTCCCTTCTCTCAGTGGGAGAGGGGTTGGGCGTGAGGATCTCTGCGCCATGTAGCCCACCGTTCGCAGCAGGGGCAGCGGGTCGTCCGCCAGGGTGGGGCTTTCGAGTTTGAGTTCTTCTAGGCAGCGGTCGCCGAATTTGGCTAAATACTGCTGATAGGCCGTTTCTAGGGATGGAAGGGTTGTCAACGTGCGCTGAATTTCGGCCAGAGATCCGTTGCAGAAAACGTCGATCTGGTCGGGATACATGGCCAACATTGCCGCCAAGTCGGTCATGCGCTGGGCGGGTTCGGTGCTGATGATGTCCCCGGTGAGGCTAATCAGGGTATTTTGCAAGGCTCCGGTGGTGTCGCCATGCCAACGAGTAACGAGCTTTTTCAACACCCCGTAGAAAATCATGGCGAAGAAGTCATTTATTAGCGGTGCGTCCCAGTAAGTAAGCAGTTCGCCTTCGATGCGACGATAGATTTTGACCAGTTCGTCGGGCCGTTGGTTGGGCAGGGTGGCCAGTTGGTCGGTAGTCATCAGCACCCGACCGAGCCGCTGGTGGTAGCGCTGAATGCGACGATTGAGGGTGACATAGTTGGTCACAATGCGTCCGGTAGACCAGGCCAACCGTAGGGCATCAGTGACGGGATGGGTGCGATTTTGGCGGCGAATGTCGGCCATCACCGCATCCGGCAAACCCTGCTGCACCCCCAGCATTTGCTCTAAAAACCGCGCATTTAGCCGATATCCTGGCAAAAATGTCAGAACCCGATACCAGTTCAGCAAATTGTAGTAAATGCGCCCCTGCAAGAAGCCAATCATGGTCTGAAACACCTGACGGTTCTGCTCAATCAATCCATTCGGCACCCCCATAAAACGACAAAACTGCTGATATACCTCGGTATAAGCCTTGCGGGCGAAGGAAAAGGTCAAGGGCGTAGTGACACCGCTGTAGCTTTCCACAATGTTGCTGTTGTCCCAAAGGCCATAGGTGCCGTCGGGGTCGGGCAGGGTGGTCAGGGTTGTAATGGGGCGGGCTTGCAGTAGGTAGAGGCTGGCCCTCACCCCACCGTTCTCTCTGGCTCTCACCCTAAATCCCTCTCCCAGGGCGGGAGAGGGACTTTGAGGATCTTCCGGCTCTCCTTCTCCCCTGGTGGGAGAAGGGGCTGGGGGATGAGGGGATCCTTCCACCCAAGCCCACTCAATATCCTGAGGACGGGATTGGTGGTAGCTGATGGTTCGGGCCAGTTGGGCAATTTCAAGGATTTGGCTATCTGTCAGCACCGCCCGCTGTTGGGCCTCGGCGGGGACAGGCTCCCAGATCAGGCTTCCTTCTGAACTAATCTGCTGCTGCTGAGTTTGCAGGGCTAGGCGACGCTCTAGGATCTGCCCCTCTCGGCTGACGAGGTAGGTATCGCCCACCACATCCCCATTAACCAAGGCCGCAGAGAGACCATAGACCGCTTGGATGACCGCCACTCCTCGCTGCCCACTCACCGGATTGGCACTGAAGGCGACCCCAGCCGCCACGGGGTTGAGCAGGGGCTGAATCAGCACGGCGGGCGGTTGTAATCGGTTACTAGTTGCCGATTTCTGAGGACTCGACTCCTGTGTATCTGAGAGCTGAGAATCTTGAGCCTGACGATAGGCTTGCAGTGATTCGGAAAAGGCGGATTTCCAGACCTTGAGAATGGCTGCTTCCAAGTCTGCCAGCGCTACACCCAGGACGGTTTCTAACTGTCCGGCGTAGCTTTGTTGTGCCCCATCCTCCGCCAACGCCGACGACCGCACGGCCCACCGTTGTTCTGGCATTCCCAAGGATGCTAGGCATTGTCTCACCTCAGCCATCACTGCCGGAGCAATGTGGCTGGGCAGGTGGCACGACTCACGAGTTAGGGGATCACCATGGCAGAGCTTCAACGAATCCCAAAACGCCTGGGGCAAGAGCACAACACCCGGTAGAACAGGGAACCCCGCCTGGGCGAGGTGTGCTAAGGTTGCCGCTTTGCCGCCGAGGTTGGGCCAGTCGGGCTGGGGCGGGAAATGGGTTGGGGTGAACCGGGTGCAGTAGGTCATGGGGGGAGGAGGTCGGGCGTCGCGAGTTGGGACAGCACCCAGGGGTCTAATTAGGGTAAAAGATAAACCCATGAACCGCCATGCACCATGGGAGGGGCACGGCGACCCACCACCTGACCCTAGTCCACTTACGCCATCCGTCCTAGGATGCAGTTGCGGCTACCACCCTACCTGGCTGCCGCCCCACAATCGGGATCCGCCGCAATGCACCTTCCCGGCATCGAAGTCAGTCAGTCAGACAAGCATTGGCATTAAAAATCGTAGGCGAGGTGCCCGTTGCGCTCCACCCAAATGTTGCTAATGTCTAGGCCGAGGCTCTGAATGGCTCGGCGCAACTCAATCTGGGCATCGTCGAGCTTCCAGAGGGTGGCGCAGTCGCGGCAGTTAATCACGAGGGTGGTGGCGGTGGCAAAAACGTAGATCACCTCTAGGTCGGTGAGACCAGCGGCCGCGAGGATGGCCTGCCCGGTTTGCTGGGCTTGGCGGATTTGGTGTAAGAGTTTTTGGGTTTTAACGGTCATGGATTTCGCCTCCAAAGGTCGAAGAGGGATGAAGAGGCGCGTTCCTTCGGGAAAATCCCTACTTCCGTCTCCAAGGCTGGAGATGAACGGGGGTTGTGACCTGCGTTAACGCAGCAGATCGACCCAGCCCCAACAGTCAACAGGCCCAACTGGGGAGGTGGGTGGCCAGGGTTCTAGGCTTATCTGTATCTATTGTTACCAAAAAACCGCTAAAGCGCGACCACTAGGCCCATCTGTAAGAAGTTGTAATACTTGGGCCATGGTTGGGGAGAGGGTGGCTTGAGGGTCGGGCTCCAGGGCGGCGGTGGGCTGTGCCCCCCTTACAAATACCTGGGGAGGGGAGATGTGGGGAGGGGGCGATTCAGGATGGGTTTATGGGTGTTATGGATCGCCGTTTTCGAGTTTGTGCCGCGACTCGCCCCAGTAGGCGCTAACGGTGATCACTTCTTGATCGCCTTTAATTTCTGTGCGCCAGCGATAAACGGTGTTTTTAGGATTGACGCCCACCTCTAGCAGTTTGGCTCCCATGTAGTATTCCATGGAATCGCGGGTCCGCTTTTTGAAGAACTCAGACTGGTTTTTGGGCACCGTGCGCGATAGGTGAGCTTGGGTGTGCTTAGGTGTGGGCATGGACGGAGGGCAAGGGTTAAAACAGGTCAGCCTTCATCATAGTCGAGAGTGCTGGAGCTAGCATCCTGAGCGGTGACGAGAAGGCGGTGGGAGGAGGCAAACCAGTGGTGGCGGCTAGTTGGGGTTGAGGGCTTGGGCAAGCACTGAGGGTAGGCCAATTTCGCTGCACACTTCGTAGAAGGTGGTCACGGGTGGCGCGGCAAACAGGTGGGCAATTTTGGCGAGGGTCTGCTCGTAAATCACATTGTGGTGTTCGCTCATGTCCTCAATGTTTTCCCAGAGGATGATGGCGATGCCGCGATCGGTGCCCGGTTCCTGCAAGAGATAGGCTCCTTGGAACCCTTTACTAAAGGTGGAGACCGCCTTTTCATAGAGCTGACGGGCTTCGGAAAAACAACCGGGCTTAAATTCGCCGATGGCGACGTAGGCGTATTTGTGCTTCAAAAAATCATCAAAATCAGACATGGCCGTTTCAATGGAGAACAATTAGGAGTATAAATCGAGCCTAGGACTAGGCACCTATGGCGTCGATGGTTAGCCGCTAGAGTGCCGGAAATCATCCCTCTAGTGTGGCGCAGATGTGGTTCCCCAGTGCCCTTTCTAACCTTGGCTTTAGATTCTGCTGCCAGTGGGTATGATAGGGCTCTGTTGCGTTGCCCGCCGCGTACCGTTTGCTGCCCACCCACTACATTGCGTACCGTTGCGTTGCCCGCCGAGTGCCCGCCCGATCTCCTGCTGTTGTACCCATCCCTCTGTCGTATCCATTGCGAGGCCGTTGCTCCATGTCGAACCGCACCCTGACCCTCACCGATGGCCTCTACGATTACCTCCTTTCCCACTCGGTGCAGGAGTCGGAAATCCTACGGGCCTTACGCCAGGAAACGGCCCAGCATCCCATGGCCCAAATGCAGATTGCGCCGGAACAGGGGCAGTTTATGGCCCTGCTGATTCAGCTTATGGGAGCCAAGACCGCCCTGGAGGTGGGGGTGTTTACGGGCTATAGCGCCCTGCGAGTGGCCCTGGCCCTGCCACCGGAGGGTCGGTTAGTTGCCTGCGATGTGAACCCGGACTATACGGCCATCGCCCAGCGCTACTGGGAGCAGGCCGGAGTGGCCCACAAAATTGACCTGCGCCTTGGCCCCGCCACAGAAACCCTGGCCCAACTCATCGCCGAGGGCGCACAGAACCGCTTTGACTTCGCCTTCATCGACGCCGACAAAAGCAACTACCCCACCTATTACGAGCAGGCACTTCAGTTAGTGCGGCCCGGTGGGTTGATCGCCATTGATAATGTGCTGTGGTCGGGGCGGGTGGCCGATCCCACGGTAACCGACAACCGCACCCAAACCCTGCGGCGGTTTAACACAGCCCTCGCCGCCGATTCGCGCATTGTGCTGAGCTTAGTACCCATCGCCGATGGCCTCACCCTAGCCCTGAAGCGCCCTGAGCCTTAGCTTTCCACCCTAGAGACACGAACATCGGCCTGGGGTTAGCGAAGGCAGACAACGTTCCTCTGTAAATCTTGATCAGCAAAATGTTAGTTTTATCAGCTAATTGGGCAACCTAACCTTAGAGACCTACTGGACAAATCTAGGGCTTCGCCGCCGTTTCTTTGCCTGTGGTCTGTTTTCTGTAATCACGAGGAACCTTACTATGGTTACATTGACCCTCAAATCCCTAGCGGCCCTAGCTTTCAGTGCTGTCGCCCTCGCGAGTGGAGCGGCTTTGGTGCAGGCTCAGTCGCGTACCGACTCGCTCTCCACCGGGCAGTCGGTCAGCTACGACGGCTTTCTGTATGCCGGAGAATCCGTCTACGCCACCTGCGATAGCGATTGCACCGATCTCGATATTTTGCTCTACGACGCCAACGATGGCAGCTTGGTCGCCTCGGATGTTTTCCCTGATGCCCAGCCCGTCGTCACCGCCCCCTACGAGGGCAGCTTTGTGATTGAAGTCGTCATGGCCAGTTGCAGTGTGGAACCCTGCGCCGCCTGGACAGACTCAGATAACGGTTTCTAAACCGCTGTTGCCCCTCAATTCTGGATCGTTTGACAGCTTGCTACGACTGAGCCACCGCTAACCAGCGGTGGCTTTTTTCTGGCCACATTCTCCTCCAACCCAGCAGCCCAACCCCACTTAGGCAAGACACCGATGGTAGGCCAAACAGCGCTACACTAGCCTCTGAATCATTCGGTACCGACTAATACCCGAACACGGCTATGGAGTCTGCCCCCCACCCCGCCGCCCCCACCCCTGACCTTGCCGCCCTGGAAGCTAGGGTGCAGGATCTGCGGCGACAGCTCCAGGCCGCGAGTTACGCCTACTATGTGCTAGACGATCCCATCATGCCCGACGAGGTGTACGACCGCCTCTACCGGGAGCTGCAAGACCTGGAAACGACCCACCCCCACCTGATCGCCGCCGACAGCCCCACCCAGCGCGTCGGCGAAAAACCCGCCACCCAGTTCACCTCCGTTCAGCACAATATCCCCCTCTACAGCCTAGAGAATGCCTTTGACCTGGCGGAATTTCGAGCTTGGGAAGACCGCTGGCGCAGACAGGCCCCCGAAGTGGGCAAAGCGGCCTACGTGGCGGAACTGAAAATTGATGGCAACGCCCTGGCTCTCACCTACGAAAACGGCATCCTCACCCGTGCGGCTACCCGTGGGGATGGGGTGTCTGGGGAAGAGATCACCCAAAACGTAAAAACCATTCGCTCTGTGCCCCTGCGCCTGCAACTGGGCAACCCGCCTCCGGTGCTAGAGGTGCGCGGCGAAGCCTTCTTGCCCCTGGATGTGTTCGAGCAAATTAACCAGGAGCGCATTGCCAGGGAGGAAGTCCCCTTTGCCAACCCCCGCAATGCCGCCGCCGGAACCCTGCGTCAGTTGGATTCCCAAATTGTGTCCCAACGCAAACTCGACTTTTTCGCCTACACCCTCCACGGTCTTGAAGCCGATTTCGGTCTTGAGCCAGAGCCCACGACGGTGGAGAATGACAAAAATCAAGAAAATTCCCTACAAAATCCCGAATCTGCCGAAAATTCCGTCCAAAGCGGCACCCCCCTCCTAGATTTCCTCGCTAACTCCTCCCACTCCCCCCCCCCCCCCCCCCCCCCCCCCCCCCC
>JBBAWV010000037.1:0-37230 GCA_040396995.1 Nodosilinea sp.
CTTAGGTATCGGGATTCTAGACCGCTTACACAAAATTCTGATCAGTCTCTTTCCAAATCCCTTAGCCATGCCCAAACCCGGAGAACACAAAACCGTCCAGGCCCGCATCCTCAAATACGCCCAGGATATTGGCTGGACGTTCGTGCCCCGTGAGGAAGCTCAGGAAAGAAGGGGCTTTACGGCCAAAGGTTCCCCCCAGGAAGCCAGCAAGTCAGCCTCACTGTTTTTTGACGACGTGCTCTATCAGCAGGTCAAAACCTTTAACCCTCACTACAGCGACTCCCCAGGCATCCTGATAGCCCATCTCAGCAGCTTCAAAGCCGATATCTACGGCAACCGAGAATTTCTGGCCCACCTGCGCAACCAAGGCAAATACCTCTACGCTGCTGAAAACCGAGAGCTAGATCTCCAACTCATCGACTACAGCGACCTTACCGCCCCTGTCGACCAACGCCGCAACATCTACGAGGTCACGGAAGAGTTTTATTTCCATAATGGCCAGTACGGCAACCGGGCCGACGTAGTATTTTTGATTAACGGCATCCCCATCCTGGTGATCGAGTGCAAAAACGCCAACAAGGATGAAGCCATCGCAATCGGTATTGACCAGCTCCGCCGTTACCACAACGAAACCCCAGAGCTACTCGTACCCCACCAGCTTTTTACCGCCACCGAGGCAATCGGCTTTGCCTACGGCGTCACCTGGAACATCGTGCGCCGCAACATCTTCAACTGGAAGAGTGAGCAAATCGGCAACCTAGAAGCCAAGATCACCACCTTCTGCGCTATTCCCAACCTGTTGGGCCTGCTAAAAAACTACATCGTCTTCGCCGAAAAAGACGAAGACCTCAACAAGTACATCCTCAAACAACACCAGACCATTGCGGTCGAGAAAGTGATTGAGCGAGCCCTCGATCCCCAGAAAACTCGCGGCCTGGTATGGCACACCCAAGGCAGTGGCAAAACCTTCACCATGATTAAGTCCGCCGAGCTGCTATTCAAGGCCAGCCCCGGCGACAAGCCCACCATCCTGATCATGATCGACCGCAACGAGCTAGAAGATCAGATGCTCAAAAACCTGTCTGCCCTGGGGCTAGAAAATGTTGAGCACGCTAACAAGATGAGCAAGCTAGTGCAGCTCCTCCGCAACGACTATCGCGGCATCATCGTCTCCACTATCCAAAAATTCCGCGACCTGCCCGCCAACATCAATACCCGCCAGAGCATCACCGTCCTCATTGACGAAGCCCACCGCACCACTGGGGGTGATCTAGGCAACTTCCTCATGGCAGGCATCCCCAACGCCACCTTCATCGGCTTCACCGGCACCCCCATCGACCGCACTGCCTTCGGCAAGGGCACCTTCAAAACCTTCAATATGAATGAAGATGGCGCTGCAATCGACGAGCCAGGGTATTTACACAAATACTCCATGGCCGACAGCATCGAAGATAAAACCACCCTGCCGCTCTACTACAACCTTGCTCCTAACCAACTCCTGGTGCCCGCTGAAGTCTTAGAGGCAGAATTTCTCTCCCTCGTTGAAACCGAAGGCATTTCCGACATCGACGAACTCAACAGAATCTTAGATCGAGCCGTCAATCTCAAAAACTTTCTTAAAGCCAAGAATCGCGTCAAGAAGGTCGCCAAGGCCGTTGTCGAACACTACACCCAGAACGTTGAGCCCCTGGGCTACAAGGCATTTCTAGTGGCTGTAGACCGCGAAGCCTGCACTTACTACAAAGACGCCTTAGACGAGCTACTGCCCCCCGAATATTCTGAGGTCGTCTACACCGGAAACCACAATGATGACACAAACCTCAAGCGCTTTCACCTAGACCCCAAACGAGAAAAACAAATTCGTAAAAGCTTCACCAAACCTGGCGAATTGCCCAAAATCCTGATCGTCACTGAAAAGCTGCTCACTGGCTTTGATGCGCCCATCCTCTACGCCATGTACCTCGACAAGCCCCTGCGAGATCACACCCTGCTTCAGGCCATCATGCGCGTCAATCGCCCCTACGAAAACGAAGCCCAGGAAATGGTCAAACCCCACGGCTTTGTCCTCGACTATGTAGGCATCTTCAACCGGCTAGAAAAAGCCCTCGCCTTTGATAGTAAAGAAATCAACACCGTCCTCAAAGACATCAAGCTGCTGAAAGCCCTCTTCAAAGCCAAGATGGAGGAAAAAGCCCCACCCTACCTCCAACTGATCGAACAGCGCTTCAACGACAAAGATGTAGACAACCTGATCGAACAATTCCGCGACAAAGACCGCCGCAAAGGCTTCTTCAAAGAATACAAAGGGATCGAGATGCTCTACGAAATCATCTCCCCCGATGCCTTCCTCAGACCCTATCTAGACGACTACAGTACCCTCTCAGCCATTTATGACGTGGTGCGCAGAGCCTACACCAAGCGTGTCATGGTGGATCGGGAGTTTCAGCGCAAAACCAATGAACTGGTGCAGTCAAAGGTCGATAGTACCGACATTCCCAACGTCACTGACTTCATCGCCATTGATGCCCAAACCATTGAGACCATCGGCCAGCAGGACAAAGGCGATGCCACCAAAGTCATTAACCTGATCAAAAGCATCGAACGTCAGGCCGAGGAAGAGAGTGACGACCCCACCCTCATCCTACTGTCTGAGCGAGCCCAAGCCATTCAGGAAAACTATGAAGAGCGACAATCCTCCACCCAGGAAACTCTGGAGGAGCTATTGAAGGCGATCGAGGAGCGCGAACGCCAGAATCGTGAACAGGCCGAGAAAGGCTTCAGCGCCCTTGCCTACTTTGTCTACAGCGTGCTCAAGGATGAATGGGTGCCCAACGTCGAAGAGGTCAGCAAGCAAATTGGTCAGGCGTTTGTCGCCAACCCCAACTGGCAGCGGTACGAGCAAGACCTACGGGCCGTTCGGCAAGAAGCCACCTTTGCCATTTTTGCCGAAGAGGACGATGAAAATAAAGTGGCCGATGTGGTAAATAAATTATTCATCCTGCTAGAGAAGCTGAAGTAAATCACCCATGGCAGTTGCCTCAGACGGTAAGACCGACTTCAAGCGCCGAGTCCACCAATGGGCCGAAAAGCTAGATATTCAGGTCACTTCCATCGCCATTCGCCCCATGAAGAACAAGTGGGCCTCCTGCTCTACCAATGGTCGCCTCAACTTCGATACCTCTCTGCTAGAACTACGCTCTGACTTGCAAGACTATGTCATCGTCCATGAGCTCCTCCACTTCCGTGTCCCCAACCATGGCAAACTTTGGAAAGTGCTGATGATGGCTCACTTGGGGGACTATGTGGCGAAGGAGGCGGAACTGACGCAAATAACAATTCAGACCAAAAACTGAGATCGGAGTTGATATCGGAAGGCTAGCATGAATAATGATGCAGTCACCTTCCAAAGCCCAGATTGAAACTTAAGGATGAAGACTGCCGAAAATTCCTAGAACACTGTAGATGGGGCAAGATTCCTCACTGCCCCTACTGTGCTTCGACTAACAGCACCCCCATGCCTAAAGAAAGTCGGCATCACTGTAACAATTGTTTTACTTCTTACAGTGTTACTGTTGGCACCATGTTCCACAGAACGAGAGCACCACTTGCTAAGTGGTTTTATGCAATTGCTTTATTTATAGAACACCAAGGACATCTCAGTAGCAGAAAACTAGCTGTTCGTATCCAAGTCAACAGAAACACTGCTGCCTCAATGATTGCTCGGATCATTGAGGCAGACCAAGAGAACCAGAAGTTGCTAAGAGAAATAGCCAACTTTGTAAAAATCTCAAATTAAGCCTTGACTCAAACGATACTTTTGTAATGGAGTGTTTACAATGAAGATTCCTAATCTACTCAAGCTCAAATATTCTGCCGTCATTATCGTTGCTGCTAGCGGGATTCTTTGTTATGTAAGCTATCGGCTCGGTCGAATACAGGATAATCAAACTCTTAACTCAAGAGATGAACAAATATATGCCATAATCTTGACAGTTGCTATTCCAGCGGGTTTAGGATTTTCTGGCTGGGTTATAGATCGAGAAATCAAAGAACTTTCTGAGGGAAGAGTCGAGCAAGCAAAGCAAGAACATGCCCTAAAAATAGGTCGATATCAAGCCATGTATTCTGATGCGCTAGATGATATAAGAAAGAAGCTAGAACCACTAAAGGATGCAGGATGTGGCTACGAGAAATGCATACAAGAAATTGAAAAATGTAAATCTATAGTCAAGGATTTTCAAAGAAAAGACAAAGCGGCTAGAGAAATTGCTGATTGGCTATATGTCAAGAGTAATCGAAAAAGTCTCCGAGAGTTTATTCTTTCAGAGGTAGATCGCAGAAAAATAGAAATTTCCAAGCATCAAAAAATTGCCTTTGAAAGGGACTTGGGTCGATGTATTAATTGGCTCCGTGATAGCATCCTTGAGCTTCAGGGCTATGCTGTTGAAGCCCAGACTCTAGCTTCAGCGCATTTGGATCTTCCGAAAGGAATGATGGCTTACAGTGTTGCATTGAACGCCATCAAAACACACCCCAGGCTGACAGAGTTCTCGGGAGATTCCATGGTTTTAGAAGACTTTGTGGATGAACTTGTTAATCGGCTAACAAAGGCGAGTTAAGCTGTTAGTCATCTAAAATGCACTGACTAGACTGCTCCAAAAGCCTTATAGCAAGGACTTTAGGGAAAGCTAACATGCAATTTAAATGCACATAAGCTTAGAGTTTTACGTTTTTGAGCATTTAGCCTAGTGTTAGCGTCGGGTTGTAGCCCAAAAGACTAGGCTATTCCATAAACCGCCATCGTTGATGTCATCGTCATCATCAAAAAGATGTGGAGGTGGTGTATAAGCCCAAGCATCATATCCACCCATCTCTTGGGCTAAGCCGTACTCAATAGTCGCTAAGTAACGCTCCATTTCCTCATAAGACTCTGGAGGAAGATATTGGGCCTCGGAAGCAAGTATTTGGCGAACTCTCCGAACAGCAGCGATTGTGGCTTTCATGGCACTAAGAGCACTCGAAGGATTGTCGTACATGAGACATGAACCCCTAGATGTGAAAAGTTACCCAGTACGTGCGATTTGTTTCCTGCCAGATGGTAAGGAAAATGAAGAATAGGGCACTACCGTTAACTAGGACACTTTTCCCTAAGGGAAATTGATAGGGACTAAGGAATACACACCTCAAGCATGATAATACACTTGAACTATATTGATAAATACAAGCGTACCACAAGAGTGGTGTGTATTCTTACCCTTTTGGAAAAATGAGCGTTGCTGACTCAACGGATGAACCGGGGTTTGTACCTTGCGACTCCGTCCAGCATTCCGCAAAATCATATGGTTATTCAGCAACGCCAAAAAATGCTTGGATGCACAAACCCCTCTCTATTGCTATGGGAGCTATCAGAAGGGATACTCGCTGTTTACCCTTTCTTGAAAGGGTATTCTGCATCGACTACAGTGCCCCTGCTCCCAAAGAGCTGGAACCTTAAACCTAGCCCCACAGTTAGGGCACTTAGAGAGCAACTTCAAGTTGTGGCGCTCACACCTCCAAATCGACTTATACTGCCACTCCACCCGATGACAGGGACTCTCCCCATAGCAGGCTCCACATAACCGAATCGGCTCATGCACCATCCCCTCTCCTTGAGGTGGCAGCATGGCCCAAAGCCGCTCCGCCGGAAGCCCTAGCACCTTCCCCAGCGCCTCAAACTGCGCCTGGGTTGGGTAGGGATTCAAATGAAACTTTTCCCAACGGGCCACCACCGCCCCAATACCGGCCATCGTCCCTAGCCCCCCTGGGGTCAGTTGATTTTGCCGCCGAAACCGCCCCAGATAATGGCTGAGGCTCTCCCCCTCATAGGGTTCCACCTCAAACAGCCAGGGCTGAATCCCAGACTCCACCATCACTTGTACTCCCTGGCGACTTCTTGCAGCACTGACTTCTCAATCTTCTTGTGCCCCTGGCTCAAGGCGCGAATCGCCGATTCCCGCAGCACCTCATCCATTCGGCCAATGTAGCCCTCCGTCACCTCCAGCAGAATTTTCTGCATCGGCTTGCTGGTCAAATTAGAAGCTACGGGCAGCGCCAACACCTTCTGCTCCCAAATCTTGACCGTTTTGAGAAAGTCCTCCCCGGATAGCTTGCCAAAGCGGTAGCAGGCCCGAAAGCGGTTATACACCTGCTCATCCCGCTTGATGACTGCATCCAGCCGATCCGTACCCACCAAAACCACAGAAATCGCCAGCTTGTCGTAAAAATCGCGCACATCGGCAAAGGTCTCGGGCTTCAGACGGTCGGCTTCATCAATGACGATCATCTCGACCTCGCAGCCCTTCAGCACCTCAAAGGCCCGTCCCCGAAAGTCAGAGACCGTTCCCTTGTCCACCCGATACTTGAGAAATTCGATGATCCCCTTAAAGATCTCCCTCGACCCGCACTTCTGCGGCGGCTGAATGTAGACCACCGGGACAATCGGCTTCTTGCCCGTGACTTGAGTGGGCTTGTTCCGGTAAAAGTACGCCTCACAGGCACTCGATTTCCCGGTTCTCGATTCCCCCTGTACAGTGACACTACTAAGTTCATCACCGAGACTGACCCAGCGGAACAATGGGTGGCCCATCTGCGGGGTAAGCTGGGCTAGTCCATGATCAGATGTTGTAAAAACGGTGGAGTCCACGAATCCTAACCCGCAAAACCCCACAGCTATCCCCTGCGCCATTGCCCTAGGAAGCAACCTAGGCGACTCGCCACAGATCCTAGGGGCGGCTCTGCAATGCCTAGGAAGCCTAGAGGGCACCACCTTAACGGCTCAATCGAGCTTCTACAAAACTGCCCCCGTTGGCCCACCCCAGCCCGACTATCTCAATGCCTGCGCCCTGATCGAAACCCACTTATCTCCCCAGGCGCTCATGGCCCAACTCTTAGCCATCGAAGCCGAGTTTGGCCGCATTCGCCAAGAACGCTGGGGGCCGCGCATCCTAGACTTAGATATTGTGTTCTATGGCGACCAGACGATTCTCTTGCCCGATTTGCACATTCCCCATCCCCGTTTGCGTGAGCGGGCCTTTGTGCTTGTTCCCTTAGGTGAAATTGCGCCAGACTGGATCGATCCTGTCACGGGGCAAACGGTTACCGATCTCTGCAACGCCCTAGATCGCCAAGGGGTAGAGCGGCTGTCGTAGAAAAAGCTCCCGTTCTGGTGAACGAGAGCTTTTGGGGATGGGGAGGACTCGGCAGAAGATGGGCTAGGCGGCCCTGGACGACTTCCCAACGCTGGGTAGGTTAGCGGAGGAAGTTGGTGGGGCCAGTGTAGCCAGAGAGTTCGGCAAGACGGCGGAGGGGCTGGGCACCGGGATAAAACTCGCCGTTGATTTCCCAAGTGGGGAAGCCTGTGACGCCAGACTTGGATCGGCAGAGGTCGGGTTTGGCGTTGATGCCTTCGGGATCACACTCCACATTGGGCAGAAGAGCCACGGCTTCGGCTCCAAAGGCTTGCTTTTGGTCGTGGCAGTGGGGGCACCACCAGGCCGAATACATCGCCGCCCCCGTGTCCTTCAGGTGTTGGGCTAACGCTAGTTCGGCAGGGCCAGAGGCGGTGGTAATGGGTGGGCCAACTTGGCCTTGGGCGGTGCTTGGTGCGCCGCCGCCTGCTCGAATCGGGGCATAGACTGCCATCACCCCCGTCAGGGTCACCATGCCCACAATCACGCCAATGAAGGCCAACTGTCCCAGGTCATCCCAGCGCCGCCCCAACAGGGTAATCACAAACATGGACAGGGCAAACAGGGCCGAAGCCACACAGAAGGGACAGAACGCCCCGATTTCAAAGGCCATAATCACCATCAGGTAGCCACTGAAGGCGACCATAGCCGTGGCCAGGGCAAACATCAGCGGCCAGGTGGAGGTCTCCAGTTTTTGGCGCAGGGCTTTATTCTGGTCAGGGTTAATCCACAGAGGGGCGGTCGCCAGGGCAAACATAGTGGCATAGCCCAAAAAGCCAAACAGCGTCAGCGGTAGCCCAAAAATCGTCGCATAGGGGCTGTTCAGCACCCGATCACAGCCCTCGGTGGGGCAGGCATCGCCACCGACCAGTTTAGTAATGGTGAGGTAAGCAGTTTCCACCGCCCCTAGGGCCGAAATCCCGGCTAACAACCAGCGGGAGCGGCGATGAATCCAGCGGCTTTCTTGACGTCGTCGTCTCATCGGAGTTCTCTCAACCTGAAGTACTCGGCTTAGCTGACCCGTTGACCAGCGATCTGTGTTTTATCTTAGTGCGTGAAATCCTAAGGCGTGAAATCCTGGGACGCGAATATCCGCGTGGGTCGATTTAGGGAACCGCCAGGGTGGGCACCGAAGGGATGATCTCAGGGTTGGCTAACCCCTCGGCCATGGCCTCCACAAACTGCCCCACCCGAATAGGGTCGATGGGCTGGTTGATGTCGCCGTGGCGCTTGAGGGAACTGGCCACGATTACCCCATCAGCGGCTTGCATCAGAGTGCCAATGTTGTCCCAGTTGGCCCCGCTGCCAATGAACACTGGGCAATCTCCAGCGGCGGCTTTGGCCAGTTCCAAATCCTCTAGGCTGGGGGGGCTACCCGTGGCCCAGCCCGACAGGATAACTCCGTCAGCCATACCCCGGTGGATGGTTTCTTGCACCGCCGTGGTCAAATTAGGCGACCCTAGGGGGCGGGCATGTTTCACCAGCACATCAGCCAAAATCTTGACCTCGCTGCCTAAGACTTGACGGTAGCGCAGCAAGTCGTGGGCGCAACCTTCAATCAAGCCCTGATCCGTGGCCATTACCCCGGTGAGCACGTTGACGCGAATGAACTTGGCCCCCACGCAGGTGGCAATGGCCATGGCGCTGTGGGCGTCGTTGCGCAATACATTAAGGCCAATCGGCACCGTTACCAAGGATTGCAGGCGATGTACCACCAAGCTCATGGCGCTGACCACGGCGGGATCCACAGCGCCCTTGGTGAAGGGGTTATCAAAGAAGTTTTCTACAATAATGCCGTGCACTCCCCCAGAGGCCAGGGCGGTGGCTTCCTGTTCGGCGCGGTCAATCACCTGCTGAAGGCTACCCTGCCAGCGCGGCGACTGGGGCAGGGGCAACAAATGAACCACGCCAATGACGGGGTGATCGGTTCCAAAAATTTCAAATAAGTCCACGTTCGCCTTTGCCTGGACTCGCTAGAGTAACAACTACATTGCAAACATGGCCAGAGGAACAGGGTTCCCTCAGCCCCATTTACCTTACCAGCATACCAAGGATACGGACGCCCTACTGGGCCTTGCCTGAACCCGCCTTAGAACAAGCCCGTGGATCATCCCGTGATTCGCTGGATAGCGCCACCGGCGTCTCTAAAGGGCACCTAACCCAACCCTGCCCCCAACCCCATGGGCCTGGAGTACACTAGAACCTAATGCATCAGCGAGCCGAGCGCTTGGCGGCTTAACTGCGGGCGCTGGGGATAGACCCCGCTTAAGGCTCTGCTGAGAGAATGGCCAGAATTGCTCCATTAAGGGCGTCGGATTCCACCAAGTGGGGCCAGTGGTTGCCGAGGATGGTCTGCACTTGCAAATTCGTCAAATAGCGATAGTAAGGCCGCGTTTGCCACGCCATGCGGTTCAGTCCGCCCTGGGGCAGCAGCAAATGGGTGGGCACGGCCAGGGATTCGGTCAACCCAGCCCGGTTGAGGATGTCTTCAAACACGCCGTTGCGGGCGGCGATGGCAAATTTACTGCCCCAAGTGCCGTCGGGCTTTTCTTCCATGGCGGCATCAAAAACCGCCTGTTGTAAGGGGCTCCAGCCTCGGTATTGCTTCAGGGTTTGGGCTAGGGCGGCGGCGGATTCTCGATCCGAAAACGGCCCCATCACCTTGAGGAAGGGCAGGGTACGGTAGAAAATCGGCAGGGTGGGCCGAAACAGTTTCGGCAGGGTGTTCACAAAAAAGGGATCCACCAAAATCAACTGCTTCACCCGCTGGGGAGATTGCTTGGCCCACAGCAGCGCCAGTTTAGCTGCCCAGGAATGGGCAATCACGGTGACGGGTTCGGTGAGCAGCGCATCGGCCAAGGCTTCTAGATCCGTCACAAATTCCAACGCATCGTAGGCGGCGGGATCGTCCGGTTTGCCGCTGTCGCCGTGGCCACGTAGGTCGGGGGCCAAGCAGTGGTATTTAGGGGACAGACTTTCCGCCAAACTCTGCCACACCAGGCCGTGATCCGCCAAACCATGCAGCATCAGCACAGGCTCACCGCTACCCCATTCGAGATAGGACAGGGACACGGGGGCAGTGGTAAGGGTTTGGCGCGACATCGGGAATTTTTGAAGTTTGAACGCTGGATTTTATCTTAAGTCTGGCCTGTATGCCTCTGAATTCTTCGGTGGTGCATTGCGGCTCATCATAGTGCTTGGGGCACGACCGGGTAGGGTTATCGCCGCGAATGCACCCTATGTTTCTGGACTCCCCTCTACCTCTGGGAGAGGGGCTGGGGGTGAGGGCGCTAGGACTGCTTTTCGGCTTGGGCTTGAATGGCGGTGATGGCAACGGTGTTGATGATGTCTTCGACGGTGCAGCCTCGGCTGAGGTCGTTGACGTTTTTTTAACCCTTGCAAAATGGGGCCGATGGCGATAGCTCCGGTTTCGCGCTGGACGGCTTTGTAGGTGTTGTTGCCCGTGTTGAGGTCGGGGAAAATCAGCACCGTGGCTTTTCCGGCCACTTTAGAGTCGGGCATTTTTCGAGAACCCACGGCGGCATCGACGGCCAACAGCAGGGGAGGATAAGGCACGATGAGGAAGATGGTTTTCGGGCTGTTGTTGTAGGCTGGGGCGCTTTAAAATGAATTTGGCACTAACGCCTGCATTCTGTTTGCCCATGGCCGCCAAGGATCTGTTTCATGATGCCGTTAAACGCGCCCTCGAAAAGGACGGCTGGACGATTACCCACGATCCGCTGTTTCTTAGCTTTGGTGGGGTGGAAATGTACATTGACCTGGGGGCTGAACGCATTGTGGCGGCTCAGCGGGGAAATGAAAAAATTGCGGTGGAAATTAAGAGCTTTGTCGGTTCTTCTGCTACGACTGAGTTCAGCATGGCGCTGGGGCAGTTTCTTAAATATCAGCTTGCCCTAGAAGAAGAACAGCCGGATCGGGTTCTTTACTTGGCGATTCCAGTAGATACAGAGCGGGAGTTTTTTCGGTTAGAACTGCCTCGTCGATTGGTGGAGCGGTATCAAGTTCGCTTGATTGTTTATGACCCAGAGGAAGAGGTGATTGTGAGATGGACAACGTAGACCATTATCGCCAACTGGTTCAAGGGCTTTTGACAGAATATGGCCAGGTCAATTTCAACAATCCAGAGTTAGAAACGGAACTAATTTTTGATACAGAGCGTGACCACTATCAGGTGGTTCATGTGGGCTGGTCGAACAAGCGGCGGGTCTATGGTTGTGTGTTGCATGTGGATATTAAGAACGGAAAAATTTGGATTCAACACGACGGTACCGAGGGCGGTATTGCGGATGAATTAGTGGATCGTGGGGTACCTAAACACGATATTGTGCTGGGGTTTCACTCGCCCTTTAAGCGACAATTTACAGATTTTGCCGTGGGTTAGGGCTTGGATAAGTTGGTGGGACAGATTCAATGTAAGACCTCGTAGGATGGACTAGTGTAGCATAAACTCTTGCGGCCTAAAGCTTGCATTGTCCTTAGCAACCTTGCCCTAGCCTGTACCTTCAATTTGGCTCTGAAGGTGCTTCAACAGTTAACCTTGCTTGCTAATACTGTCTTCCCCTTGCGGGTTGAACATTCCGAGAATAACTTCAGAGTCGCGTGCCTAACGGTGAAGTTGTGCGGCGGCAGATAACCTTGAACTCTCACATATAACCTCTGTTCCGTCCGCACCAACGCAGTGTTAGCTTGCCGTTGGGACAGAAGATGCTGAACAATTCAAAAATATATGATACACGGCGATCTCACTACCTGTTATTCGTTCATGTTCGCTAACCCACACATCAGACATGGAAGATAGAACTTGGACTTTATGCAAGAGTTGTTTGATACGCAAATCATTTTTTGGATTTCCATCAAAGCTCCGCTTCAATTCGGATTCCCAATAGCTTGCAGTATCACTTTGAACATAACCTACCATTGCTGCCTCTGGGTATTGTGTTGCATATATCCCTTTGATGAAGCATTGCAATCCATCTTCGCCTATATATTTCCCAATCGGATAACCGTTTTTTCGTAATCGCTTTGCTTCAAAGATATACTCAGGTCTGATTTCTCGCGGCAAACTACTTTCGACAACAATATCTAACTTCCTTCTACGTTTGCCAGTGCGCCCTTCAACTGCTAACGGTTTTTCCTCTCCTACGGAGTATCGATCATAAAATCTTTCAGGTATGCTGGGATCTTTGAGCTTTTCTCTCATCGCTTCTACAATCAGTCCTGTAATCTCCTCTTCATTAAGATTGCAGTGAATTTTTGGCAAGGCTTCCTGATGTCCCCAAGCAAGAAGCTGATGAGCATCTCGTCGAAATCCGTAAAAGTAGGAATCTAGAGTAAATGAATTAAGGTTCTCTGCCCCCATAGCTAAACCACCGTATGTAGTCTGCGTTGTGCAGAAAGGATTTCTGAGATGATATCATCAGAATCATTCAGAGCTTGAGTTTTAGTCCAGTCAATCAAACGCGGAGGTTTACAAATATAGACTCTTGACTTCTCAAAGATACGAAGGCTTCGCTGCACATAGACCCATTGATTAACCTCTTGTTTAGCTTTCTCCTGAATATAATTCAAGAACAAAGATAAATCTCCCTGTGCTTTTTTAACAGTTACATCTATTGAAGTAAAAGAATCTGAACGTAAAAACTCTACTGAACATACAATTAATTGTTTTGAATAGGTCAGCTCTACTTTGTGCCAAAGTCCGCTTCCTTCAGTAAAGGCGTCAAGTTCGTTCCTAAGATATAACCCATACTCTTGCAGGTGTTCTTCATTTGGAGGTGCAGTTGCAGGAACAACAGACTTTCCCTGATTAAGTTGTAACCTTGTAGAAATAAACTCTCTTGTAATAATACCTACGTTATTTGGAATCGATAAAAGTTCTTCAACAGCATCATCTAATAACTTCTGAAGTTGAACATCTGAGGTATTTGTAAGTTTTTCTAAATACTCCAGTCTTTTCTGGAGCTTTGATAGTTCAGTAACTAGGTGCGAAGAAAAATTAGGAAGCGGAATTAACTTTAGATCTCTAGCATAAATCCTACTGCGTCCTACTCCCCATGAAGGACTTCTAAAAAAAAGAAAATATTGAACGACGCTAGAACTTAGCAATACTGAAACAGCACGGAGGTAATTTTCATCAGCTTTACTAGCAGAAAGTCCAATTTGAGGATCTGGGATAACAAAATCAGTATCACTATATGCACAATACCCAGCATTGATAACTAAATGAGGTGCAGATGCTAATATGAACGGAAGGCTTCGTCCTTTTCTAATAAAAAAAGATCCATGAGGGATTGAGCGGAGGAAGGCTTCAGGAATTGTAAATCGAAAATTAGTACGTGACATTTCACTTGTGTCTAATTTTGTATGGATGTCAACTTCTTGCCATCCTTCTAAGTATGGAGCTGGTTCAATTTCTCCATCTGAATTTTGATCTCTTATCTCTAGACCTTTATGAAAATGCCAACCCCTAGATTTGATCAGTTCTCCCAAGTTAGTAGAGAATAATCGCTTCAATCGCTTCATTCCCTTAATATCGCGCAAGCTACCCCAAAGTGCTAATTTCCATGCGAACATCTCACCTGTTTCTATATCTTCAGGTGAAATCGTAGATATTTCATTTTCATTAATTGTAATTGTCCAAGTTGTCTGCTTTTTACTTCTACCCCAAGGACGGTTTGGGAGCTGATTAATCATGAACGGGGCATAATGAATAATTTCAGGCTTTTCTAACCCGGTTTCTCCTTTGTTATAGATTAGAGTTGCAGCAGGTTCATTACCTCGACCACCGAATAAGACATAAGCTAGGTGTGAGAAATTTGTAACTCTTAAAACTGCATGATCTCTAAAGAATTTTTTTCTATACTTTTGAGATTCGTGGTTGAACAAGCTATTTGCATGGATAAGCAGACCTACATATCCATTTGGAGCTAGTAGATCAACTACTCGCCAGCTAAACGCCTCGCAAACTCGATTTCCCGTAGCAGGTCTTTCCTCAATATTCCTGCTAATCCAAGAGCGAGCTAATTCCTCATCAACTGTTTTTGGCTTGAGTTCAATCCAGGGAGGATTACCCACAATCCAATCAAACTTATTACTCTGTTTCCAGAAAGCTGAATCATCATCAAAGAAATCGCACTCAAAGATTTGCGTATTGTGGAGTGAAGGAAACTTAAACTGTTTATTTCTATGCAAATCGGGAGGATCAATGTAATTTAGTAGGGTCAAGATCAGACTAAATTCGGCGACATAACAAGCCTCTTTATTTCGTTCTATACCATAGAGACTTTCACACAAAATTTTTCGTAGCTCTGTAGGTTTCAGTCTATTATTTGGGCTTTGTGCTAACTCAAGTTCGATCAATCTGCGATAAGCTAGCACTAGAAAAATTCCAGAACCACAACATGGATCAAGAATTTTCATGCCACTCTGCAAGGGCTTAGATTCCTCTAATTCACATAACAAGTAATCTGCTACAGGCTCAGGAGTATAGACTGCTCCAACTTTTTTACCTGTCCCTTGCGAATGTAGAAATTGTTCATATATGGAGGATAACGTTTCAACTGGAATATAAGAAAAGTCATAAGCTTCAAAGTCAAGATGCAACTGACCTGAAATAGGATCATCCCCCTTAAATGTAGAAGCAACTAGAGCCACAATCTCATCGCTCAATGTTGCTTCAATATTGGAAGGTAAGGGGAAAATGGCACCATTGAAGCGATTTTCCAAAATCTCAGTTAAATGCAGCAATTCGGCTAAAGTTGCGTTGCGGCTCAGTACAAAATCTAAATCTATATTGTTTTCTGCAAGCCATTCTTCCGAAAGAATTTTTCGATCGTAGAGATAGCGAATATAGACATACTTGCCAATCAGTGCATGAATGATTGGCAAGTCCAGTCCTCTACCCTTTAAGTAATTTTCTAATGCTTTGAGGTTGTTAAGTAAATGTGTATCTACCCTCTTCTCAGGAGTAACGTACTTCGATTGAGTTTCCCAAATTCTTCCAGAATCTATGGAATCAGCTCTAAAATCTGCAAGCTGATCACGGATACTGTCAAATGTTAGATCAATGATCTCTTCGATTTCTTTGACTAAACCCTGCTTCTCATTAGTTAGGGAAAAGTTGAATCCAGTATAGACCCTAATTTCATTAGGAAGAAGAATGACTATGAAAGGCGCGTTTCCCAGATTCCATAGTCTCTGATGAATTTCTCTCGCTTCATCTCTCGTTTTAGCCTCAGCGACATATACAGCCGGACGGGGAGGAAGAATCTTCTGCTCTGGTGGACTGGCTTGAAAGACATATGCTCCCTGAACTCCTGCCTTCTTAGCTGCACGGAAAAGATGCTCAGTCAATGGCTCCTGCGAAGAATCGCTAGTAGCACGATAATTTTGTGACTGGGCATATCCAAGTTCATCTAAGAGTTGATCCAGATTCAGAAAAACACCCCCAGCATAGGCTAAAGTCTTTATGTTACAGACATTACAGCCTTTTGGCGCAAAATTTTGAATTAAGTTACACCCAATATTTTAGTACATAAGATCTTCGCTTGAAAGATCCTACTGTTGAGTAGTCGCTTTACCGGGAGTTTTCTGGGCAATCTCTGCACTCGACCAATATCTTTGTACGTGCACCCCGACCGACGAGTGAAGGCAAGCTAACAACTTATTATACTGACGCTTTCCGTGTAACTCCCCTATGGAGGGCAGTTACACCGCCAGTTTCCGTGTAATTCACCCTGAGCGGGTGCTTATACCGATGGTTTCCGCATAATACGCTTGAGCAGGGCAATTATACGGAAACCTTAATGAGAAGCTTAGCATTTAATTGCGTAAGGATGTACTATGAATAACATCGTTGATCTCAGTACATCAGTCCTGGCATGACTCCCCCTCCTAAGTTGTTTGATCAAGTCCGTCAGGTGCTTCGGGTCAGGTATTTGAAGCCGAGAAAAGCTACATCCACTGGATTAAGCGCTTTATTGCTTGCCACCAGATGAAGCCACCGAGGGAGAGGGGTGCTGCTGAGTGGATATTTGAAAACACGGAGACGGGGTGTGAACCGCTTCACGCGAGGCGCACAGTGGGCATTGCCCACCCTACTGTTTTGAGATGGAATAGCCTAACTAACCTGACGACAGCTATAGAGTTGTCTGAAGCCAGTGAAATGATAGGCCCAGTCAAAAACGTTGGGGCGCACCGCTGGGTACCCATAGGGGGGGATTCTAGGGTTAGGGATTCTTCTCGGCCTGGGCTTGGATGGCGGTGATGGCGACGGTGTTGATGATGTCGTCTACGGTGCAGCCTCGGCTGAGGTCGTTGACGGGTTTTTTGAGACCTTGCAGGATGGGGCCGATGGCGATGGCTCCGGTTTCGCGCTGGACGGCTTTGTAGGTGTTGTTGCCGGTGTTGAGGTCGGGGAAGATGAGCACCGTGGCTTTTCCGGCCACTTGGGAATCGGGCATTTTTTGGGAACCTACGGCGGCATCTACGGCGGCGTCGTACTGGATCGGGCCTTCGAGGAGTAGGTCGGGGCGGCGTTCGCGGGCAATTTGGGTGGCTTGGCGCACCCGTTCCACGTCTTCCCCTTGGCCAGAGTCGCCGGAGGAGTAGGACAGCAGGGCGATCTTGGGTTCCACGCCGAAGGTGCGGGCGGTGTCGGCGGAGGAGATGGCGATTTCCGCCAGTTGTTCGGCGGTGGGGTTGGGGTTGATGGCGCAGTCGCCGTAGACCAGGACGCGATGCTCTAGGCACATGAAAAACACCGAGGACACTACGGAAAAGCCCGGTTTGGTCTTCACAAATTGCAGGGCGGGGCGGATGGTGTGCTGAGTGGTGTGGATGGCCCCGGAGACCATACCGTCGGCGTCGCCCTTGTAGACCATCATGGTGCCGAAGTAGGAGACATCCATCATCACGTCGAGGGCGTTGTCGCGGGTGACGCCCTTGGCCTTGCGCAGTTCGTAGAAGGTGTCGGCGTAGGCGTGCAGGCGCTCGTCCTGGGCGGGGTTGAGGATGGTGAGTTGGTCTAAATCTAGGGTGATAGCGTGTTTGCCGAGGGCCTGCTGAACGTCGTGGTGGTTGCCCAGCAGGGTGATGTCCACAATGCCCCGACTCAGCAACACGGCGGCGGCCTTGAGGATGCGCGGATCGTAGGCTTCGGGCAACACGATGTGCTGGCGATCTCGCTTGGCCTGCTCCATCAGGTTGTAGGTGAACATTTTCGGCGTCATGCCCTGCACCCGCACGGCGCTGATTTGTTTTTCCAGGCGCTCTAGGTCAACGTAGGTGTCAAAGGCTTCGATGCTGAGGTTGATTTTTTCCCGGTCGTCGGGCAGTAGGGCGCTGTGGACGTCGTTCACCTGGGCGGCGGTGGTAAAGGTGTCGGTTTTCACCGAGAGGATGGGCAGGGGGTTGGCGATGCCCTCAATCAACCGGGCAATGCTGGGGTCAGGCAATAGCCCCGCCGTCAGCAACAGCCCCGCCAAGGAAGGGTAGCTGCTGGACTGGTGGGCCTGGAGCATTCCGGCAATGATGTCGCCTCGGTCGCCCGGTGTGATGATCAGGGCGTCGGGCTTCAGCCAGTTGAGGCTGTTTTGCAACTGCATGGCCGCTACGATGCGGTTGGTGGCCAGGTTTCTGATCTGACGATGGCCATAGAGCACCTCCGCCCCCAGTTGAGCCGCAATATCCCGCACCCTGGGGCTACTCAGGCGATGCTGGTAGGGAATCACCGACAGCAGCCAGCCCCGCAACCCAAAATGCTGGAAGAGAGATTCCTTAATCGGCTCAATCTGCTCCGGGTCGGCCTTGTTGATCACCACCCCCACCACCTCGCAGCCGTGCTCTAGGTAGGCATCCACCGCCCGCTGCACCGGGTTAATCATTTCCTCCAGGGTGCGCCCGTAGGCACTGGCCAAAATCAACACCGGAGCGCCCAGATTTTTGGCCACCTCCTGGTTAAAGCCAAACTCAAAGGCCGAGTTCTCATCTAGGTAGTCCGACCCTTCGCAGAGGATAAAATCCGCCCGACTTTCCAGCGCCTTGTACTTGCTGATAATCGTGTCGATCACTTCATCGGCTCGATGCTCCGCCAGCAAATCGTTCGCTTCGGGAGCCAGCAGTCCGTAGGATTCCTCGTAGGTTTGCTTCAGGTTGAAGTGGCTGACCAACAGATCAATGTCTTCGTCCCAGTGGGGATGGGCTGGGTCGGTGGAACTGGCTGCATCGGGGATATGCACCAGGGGCCGAAAAAACTGTACCTGGGTGGTGCGCCGCAGAATCAGCTCAATAATACCGAGGGACACCAGCGCCTTACCGCTGCCTGCCTCGGTGGTGCTGATGTAGAGGGAGTGAGTCATGGCGCGAAGTCTCCGCCCAGGATAGGCCACCCCTATTCAACACCAGCGGGCAACGGGATCAGGGTTTATTAACGATGACTTTATAACCAAGTCGTGTTGGGTCGATGGGGCCAGATCTAACGCCATACAGACGCGGTGAATGCGTTTCAATCAAGCCTTGCCGTAAGGATAAGCATCACTTCGTTGCACACGCCTCTCTGCCAAGAATGTTCATCAACCGCCCTGTTTGTTCAGGATCAACTAAGGAGATGTTTTCAACGGGATTCATCCAAAACACAGGTCAATTCAATCACATTGCCGTCAGGATCTTGGGTGAATAACGCTGCCCGTCCAGAGGCACTGCGCTGCACCGGACAACCCGCCTGTGCCAACGCCGCCGACATCGCATCCAAATCCCGCACCGCCAGGGCTAGGTGGGCATGGCGACCCCATTTGTCGCTATTCAGAGGTCGCTGATAGGGCTTATCCGCCACGATGAGATGAATTTGAAACCCGCCAATTTGGTACCACTGCCCCGGAAAGGACAGGGGCCGATCCACCGTCTGCAACCCCAGCACCCCACCATAGAAGGCTTCGGCCTGAACGAGATCGCTAACATTGAGGGCGACATGGAGAGGAGCGTGGGGAGAAATCATGGGAGTGGGGAATCGGGAGTGGGGAGTCGGTGGCCAAGGTAGGGGCGGGGTACCCCCGCCCAGGGGAATACCGTAGAGAGTAGGTTACGAAGGGGAGATGAGTCCGGGAACCCCTACCTTTAGCCGCTAGAAATTAACGATATACTTTTGCCTGTCTAGGTATTTCGTCGCATTCAGATCGGCAGAGTACACTGAGACTGGATATATCCGTTTATTCAACGCTTCTTTAACGTCCAAGTCCGAATTCACCGTTTATCCGCCGCCATCATCGCCCAAACGGCCAACCACCATGCTAGACGCACTCATTGTATTTTCATTCATCCTAGCTGGCGCGGGAATTGGGTTCTATAGCATTGACCTGCTGCCACAGTCTATTTTGGCCCAAGTCACCAATATGGAAGGGCTAGGCACCGTAACGGCGGTGTTTGGTGGCCTGATTGGCACGGGATTGGGGCTAGTGATGCAAACCAGCTATCGCCGTCTGGAAAAGCAGATTAGGGAACTTCCCCCCGACCGTTTGCTGGCCCGTGCTGTGGGGTTGGTGCTGGGGCTGCTGATTGCGAACCTGATGCTGGCCCCATTGTTTCTGCTGCCGATTCCCTCAGAATTTGGTTTCATCAAACCGTTGACAGCGGTGCTGGGCAGCGTGTTGTTTGCGGTGTCTGGCATGAACTTGGCCGATACCCACGGGCGTTCCCTGCTGCGGTTGGTCAGTCCTAGTACGCTGGAATCGACCCTGGTGGCCGAGGGCACCCTGAAACCCTCTAAAACCAAGGTGCTAGACACCAGTTGCATTATTGATGGACGCCTTGAGGGACTTTTGGAAACGGGCTTTTTGGAAGGGCAGCTTCTCGTACCACAGTTTGTGCTGCAAGAGCTTCAGCAGGTGGCCGATGCCTCTAACGACCAAAAGCGGGGCCGGGGCCGACGGGGGCTAGACGTGCTGAACCGCATCCGCGAGGCCCACCCCAACCGCGTGCTGATTAACTCCGAAGACTACGACGACATCCCCACCGTGGATGCCAAGCTGGTGAAGCTGGCCCAGGAACTCAATGCTGCCCTGCTCACCAACGACTACAACCTCAACAAAGTGGCCAGCTTCCAAGAAGTGCAGGTGCTCAACATCAACGACCTCGCCCAGGCCATTCGCCCCTCCTACCTGCCAGGGGATGACATTGACCTGAAAATTCTCAAGGAAGGCAAAGAACCCTCCCAGGGCATTGGGTATCTCAATGACGGCACCATGGTTGTGGTAGAAGAGGGCCGCGATTACATCGGGGAAGAACTAGAGGTTGTTGTCACGGGATCCCTGCAAACTTCTGCTGGACGGATGATCTTCGCCCGCCCCAAAACCTCTATGGTTACGCCATAGCCTCAGGTTTAGCGAAAAGGTGGGCATTTTCCAGATATTGAGGGGATGCTGTTTAAGCGTTGGCCGAGCCTAGGAGAGTCTGGATGAGGTCGAGCAGTTCCCGTAGGCGCACGGGTTTACTGAGGTAGTCCGTTGCTCCGGCTTGGAGGCAGCGCTCCCGATCCCCCTCCATGGCTAGGGCGGTGAGAGCAATGATGGGCAGTTGGGCCAGGGCCGGGTGATAACGAATTTTTTGAATCGCTGTAATGCCGTCCATCTCTGGCATTTGAATATCCATCAGCACAATATCGGGGGGATCTGCCAAGATCGCATCTACGGCCTCTTGGCCATTGCTCACCGTTTGCAGCCGATAGCCCTTGGCCGCTAGGTAGCTGCTGATCGTGAGAATGTTGGCCTCGTTGTCTTCCGCCAGCAAAACCAGCGGAGCCGACATGATGGGGGGAGCAAGGGAGGAGGAGGTCATGGGTGTAACCAAATCTGAAGAGGAGGATGGATGGGAGGGATAAACGAGGGGCAGATCGAGGGTAAAGCAACTGCCCACCCCCACTTCGCTAACGAGGGATACCGTGCCGCCATGGAGTTCTACAATACGCTTGACCAGGGCTAGCCCCAGCCCCGTGCCCGTAAATTGGCGATTGAGGGCGCTGTCAATTTGCACAAAGGGCTGAAACAGACGGGATTGGTCGGCCTCAGCAATGCCAATGCCGTTGTCGCGAATCGCTAGATGCAGCCGCTGGTTCGTCGAAGACATCGAGGCGGTGAGGGTGATTTCGCCGCCCTCTGGGGTAAACTTCACGGCATTGTTGAGCAGGTTAATCAACACCTGGCGCATCCGGCGTTCATCCAGCCAGAGGATGGGGAGGTGGGGGGCAATGTCGGTGTTAACCTGGATTCGCTTTTTGACCGCCTGGGAGTGGATAAAGGCCAAACTGGCCGCACAAAGCTGGGACACCTTGGTGGGCTGGGGGTCTAGGGTCATTTGCCCTGCCTCAATTTTGGCCACGTCCAGAATGTCGTTGATCAAAGATAGCAGGTGGTTTCCGCTGTGTTCGATGGTGTGGAGGGCGCGATGCTGGGCCGCGTTCACGGGGCCAAAGGTTTCGTCCTCCATGCCCTCGGTCATGCCCAAAATGGCGTTGAGGGGCGTTCGCAGTTCGTGGCTCATGGTGGCCAGAAATTCATCCTTCAGCCGAGTGGCACGGGCCAGTTCTTGGTTGGAGAGGGCTAACTGCTGATTGCGTTCGCTGAGTTGTTCTTGGGTTTGCTGCCGTTCCGCCAGTTCCCGCTGGAGTTGCTCAAATAGACTGGCTTGGTAAATGGCAATGGCCAACTGATTCGCGAGGTGTTGGGCCAGGGCCACATCCTCCTTGCTCCACTGGCGTGGGACATGGCACTGATGCACACACAACAAGCCCCACAGCCTTTCCCCCGATATCAGCGGCACCACCAAGCTAGCCCGCACCTGAAACCCCAGCAGCACCGAAGGCTCGTTGGCATCGAGGGCTAATAGGTCGGGGATGGCCACAAAGGGGTCGCCTTGGTAGAGGGGGTGGTAGATGGATCGCTGGCCATAGTCGGGCACGGGCACCGCCACAATGGACGGCAGATCTGCCCCCACCGATTCCGCCACAAAGTACCCGGTCTGGTCGTTGTCGCTGCCATTGCCATCAAACCGAAAAATACCCACCCGATCCGCCGCTAACACTTGGCGAATTTCGGGACAGGCGGTGTCAAAGATGGTTTGCAACTCCAGGGATTGCCGGATCCGCTGGGTAATTTCCCGTAGCACCTGCTCCCGTTCGGCCCGCTGGCGTTCCTTTTGTTCGGCCCGCACTCGGTCGGTAATATCCCTGGCGGCGGCGTAGATAAAGGTCTCCCTAGGGGCCGACCGCCACTCAATCCAGCGGTATTGCCCATCTCGGCAACGATAGCGATTGACGAAGTTCAGCACCACACCACCCTGTTCCAGACAATTCATTTCTTGCAGGGTGCCTTCTAGGTCGTCGGGGTGAACAAACTCTAGAAACTGACGATTCTCCAATTCTGCCAGGGGGTAGCCCAGCACCGTCTCCCACTGCTGGTTGAGGCGCACAAACCGACCGTCGAGGCTGGCAATGCAAAGGAGGTCGAGGGCGACGGAAAAGAACCGATTCAACTCCTCGGTTTTGGCCGCCAGAGAGGTTTCCATGTGCTTGCGGTCGGTGATGTCCGTCAGCATCAGGGTCATCCCCGTGTAGGTGCCCGCCCCGTCCACCATGGGGCTCACGGAGGCCAGCATAATCCGCTGGGTGCCATCCGGGCTGCGTAGGGGCAGTTCGTACTGGCCTCTCTGGCCCTGGCAATGCTGCTGAAAATGAGCCTCCAGGGTAGGGCGATCCGCTTCGTCCACAAACTGAAAGAGCGATTGCCCCACCATGGCCTCTTGATCTATCCCTAGGCTTTGGGCCAGGGCCAGGTTGCCCATGAGGGTATGGCCCTCGGCATCGATCACCCAAATGCCCTCGCTGGCGGTGTCTACAATCTGGCGATACTGGGTCTCACTGTGGCGCAGGGCTTGCTCCATGGCCTTGCGTTCGCGGATGTCTCGAAAAATGCCCTGAATAATCGGTCGATCCGGCAGGGAAATCACCGAGGCACTGATATCGACGGGCACCACCTGACCATCTCGCCGCCGAAAATTCACATCCAGCACCTGACACACTTGTTGATTGGCCAACTGCTCAAAGGCGACGATCACCCTAGCCAAGTCCTCCGGGGGATGGAGTTGGGTAAAGTGCATCGCGGAGAGTTCCGCCATGGTGTAACCCAGCAACTTTTCCGCCTGACGGTTCACCTCCAAAATGTGCCCCTCCAGGTCGGCAATCATAATTGCGTCACTGGCTCGATCCATCAAGGCCTGGTAGCGGGTTTCGCTATCCTTCAGGATAGCAACACGATCCCCTGAGCCAGCATCCGAGGCAGACTGGGCCAAGGTAGACACCATCTCCGCCACGCTTTCAGCCACCACCAGGCCCACCAGATGATCCTGATCATCCACCACGGGCACAGGAAAGCCTTGGGTTAAGACGGTGGCTATCTCCGGCCAATCGGGCAATGCCGACGCTGGCCACACCGTCGCCGCTGGGGTCATAACCTGCTGCACCGAGACATGATCCAACGTCAACCCCTGGGCCAACCAGCGCACCACATCCACCGCTCGCAGCATTCCCAGCACCCGCCCCTCGGCATCCACCACCACCGCACTGCCCCGCACCGACGGATGCATGTGCATCGAACCTGCTCCCAGATCGCCCATCTGGGCTATCGCCACGGTTGCTGGAGTGCTGGGGGCAACGGTTAACGGTGTAGGAACGATGGCCATGGCCCTTGGCGGAGATAGCGAATGGTTAAGCATGGGCATTGCCAATGAAGTGCCACCGATGGGTTCACTCAGAAGGTCACCCAGAGGAAGATACCTCTAGTGTTCACGAAATATGGCCGAAACAAAACAGCGCTATCTCGGTACTTTGCAAGACTTCATAGCTCTAGGGCTAGCGCAGGAATACAGCCTAGCCTAGCCCCAGAATTCTGTAACGGCACTGCCCCGATGATGGGGCTGCTCGGATAGCCTCAACGCTTGACCAGTTCGGGATTCCAGCCCATTTTCCTAGGCCACTCCATGGGCGAGGTGGGCCAGCGATATCAGGCGATCCGGCGGAGTTTTTCTGAAGAACTGTTACACTTCCTCAACAATCGGTATTACTGTCTGGGGTCGCGATGATAGGATTCCCAACAAACGGTTGAGAGATAGGAATTCATGACTGAAACGCTTACAGGTCAAACACCTATTTTCGGGGGCAGCACCGGCGGCCTTCTGACCAAAGCCCAGGTTGAGGAAAAATACGCCATCACCTGGACGAGCTCTAAGAAGCAGGTTTTTGAAATGCCCACGGGTGGCGCGGCCATGATGAACGAAGGGGACAACCTTCTTTATCTGGCCCGCAAAGAGCAGTGCCTCGCCCTCGGCACCCAGCTTCGCACCAAGTTCAAGCCCAAAATTGAAAACTACAAAATTTACCGTATCTATCCCAGCGGTGAAACCCAATTTCTGCACCCCGCCGATGGCGTCTTCCCTGAAAAGGTGAACGAAGGCCGTACCGCTGTGGGCAGCGTGGCTCGCAATATCGGTGCCAACCCCGATCCTGCCACCGTTAAATTCAGCGGCAAGGCTCCCTACGAAGTGTAGGTCAGCCCTTTTGCTCAGAACTTTGCTTTCGCGGTAACGTTCCACTCCTTTTGGTTGTTCTCTCTGTTGCAAACATCTATATCCTGATACCTAGGGCATGGCAACGCTATGCCCTTTTTACTTTTCTCGGTCTATAGAATAGCCCCATGATCTCCCCGTCCTTCGAGCAGTTCCAAGCCTACGCCAGCCAGGGTAATTTTGTTCCGGTCTACCAAGAATGGGTGGCCGATTTAGATACCCCCGTTTCCGCCTGGTATAAGGTGTGTGCTGGCCAACCCTACAGCTTTTTGCTGGAGTCGGTGGAGGGGGGCGAAACCCTAGGGCGCTATAGCTTTTTGGGCTGCGACCCGCTGTGGGTGATGGAAAGCCGAGATGAAGTCTCTACCCAAACCCACCGGGACGGCACCGTGAACCGCTTTGAGGGCAACCCCTTCGAGATTTTGGCGGACTGTCTCGCGCCCTACCATCCGGTGAAAATTCCGGCCCTGCCGTCGGGAATTGGTGGCCTGTTTGGCTTTTGGGGCTACGAACTGATCCGCTGGATTGAACCCACCGTGCCCGTCCATCCCGCCACCAAGGATGATTTACCCGACGGGCTGTGGATGCAGGTGGATAGTCTGCTGATTTTCGATCAGGTGCAGCGCAAAGTCTGGGCCATCGCCTACGCCGACCTACGCGACCCCAGCCGCGATCTGCGCGACGCCTACGAGGAAGCCTGTCATCGAGTCCGTCAACTGGTCGAAAAACTCATCCTGCCCCTGTCGGAACAGCAGGGACGCCTACCCTGGGCACCACCGGGACATCAGACTGGGTCACCCCTGGCCTTTTCCAGCAACCGCACCCCGGAAGAATTCTGTGCCTGTGTGGAGCGGGCTAAGGAGCACATCCAGGCCGGAGACATTTTCCAGGTGGTGATCTCCCAGCGGCTATCTACGGAATACGCGGGGCAACCCTTCGATCTGTACCGCTCCCTGCGGCAGATCAACCCCTCCCCCTACATGGCCTACTTTAATTTCCAAGACTGGCAGATCATCGGCTCTAGCCCAGAGGTGATGGTGAAGGCCACCCTAGCCGATGGGCCAGAATCTCCCCGCATCGCCACCGTGCGCCCCATCGCCGGAACTCGTCCACGGGGCAAAACCGCCGCCGAAGATAAAGCCTATGAGGAAGACCTCCTAGCCGACCCCAAGGAAATCGCTGAACACGTCATGCTGGTGGATTTGGGCCGCAACGACCTAGGCCGCGTCTGCACCAGCGGCACCGTGCGCGTGGATGAACTAATGGTGGTGGAACGCTACTCCCACGTCATGCACATTGTCAGCAACGTGGTGGGCGAACTGGAACCCAGCAAAACCGCCTGGGACTTGCTCAAGGCTTGCTTCCCGGCAGGTACCGTCAGCGGTGCGCCCAAAATTCGTGCCATGCAGATCATCCACGACCTCGAACCCTGCCGCCGTGGCCCCTACTCCGGCGTCTACGGCTACTACGACTTCGAGGGCCAACTCAATACCGCCATCACCATCCGCACCATGATTGTGCAATCCCAGGAAAACGGGAGCCACAGGGTGAGCGTGCAGGCTGGAGCAGGTCTGGTGGCCGATTCTGTGCCCCAAAGCGAGTACCAAGAAACCCTCAACAAAGCCCGTGGAATGCTAGAGGCCATCCGCTGTCTGCAAGCCAACCCATAGCTCCGATCCCACCCAACCGACACATCTAACCTCAGTTCGGGTTAAGCTCAGTGGCCCAATCCCTTGAGCCCTTACCCTTGGGCAGGGGGACTGTGACTCTAGTTCCCCCCTGCCCAAGGGGGCGTGGGGTTGCCGAGGTGGGTTAACCCCGGCGGATCATGCTGGGGATGCTGTGTTCCAGAACCATCTCCTTGGTGAAGTAGCCGAGGGCTTGGATGAGCCGAGCGACGCAGCCCGTCCATCCGGTTTGGTGACTGGCCCCAATGCCGGATCCGTCGTCGCCATTGAAGTATTCGTAGAACAGGATCAGGTCTTGCCAGTGGGGGTCGGTTTGGAACTTTTCGCACTGGCCATAGACCGGACGCCGACCGTTTTCGTCCTTGAGGAAAATTCCTGCTATCCGTTCGGCGACGCACTGGGCGATGTCGAACAGGTCTTTCTGTTCCCCCGACCCGGTGGGATATTCCAGGGTGAAGTCTTCGCCGTAGTAGCTGAACAGTTGCAGCAGAGCCCGCACCAGCAGCAGGTTCATGGGCATCCACACGGGGCCGCGCCAGTTGGAGTTGCCGCCAAACATGCCGGAGGTGGAATCGCCGGGGACGTAGCCGACCTTATACTCCTGTCCACCGTGGTAGAAGATATAGGGATGTTCGAGGTGGTGGCGGGAGAGGGATCGAATGCCGTGGGGGCTGAGGAATTCGCTTTCGTCCAGCATTCGCGACAACACTCGTTTTAGCTTGTCCTCATTCAGCACCGCCAGCATGTAGCGGTCGCGCACGCCCGGTTGGGTGGTGAGGTGAATGTTGTGGGTGAGTTCGGGGTGTCTGTCCAGAAATTCCTGGATTTCCTTTTTCAGGCGCGGCAGCTTTTCGAGCACATCGCGGGGAAACACCGCCACCGCCATCACCGAGAATAGCCCCACCAAAGACCGTACCTTCAGCCGAGTGGAGGTGCCATCGGGCAGGCGCAGCACGTCGTAGAAAAATCCATCTTCCTCGTCCCACAGTTCATCCTGGTGTTCGCCGATGCGATCCATCGCCCCCGCAATCCACATGGTGTGTTGGAAGAATTTGAGGGCAAAGTCTTCGTAGAGGGAATCGTGGAGGGCCAGTTCGATGGCGATTTGGAACATCTGTTGGCTAAAGAAAATCATCCAGGCGGTGCCGTCAGCCTGTTCTAAAAATCCCCCGGTGGGTAGGGGCGAACTGCGGTCAAACACACCGATGTTATCCAGCCCCAAAAATCCGCCTTGGAATAGGTTGTTGCCGCCCTCGTCCTTGCGGTTGACCCACCAGGTGAAGTTAATCAGCAACTTCGAGAAGGCGTATTTGAGGAAGTCAATGTCCCCTTGGCCGTCGTTAGACAGGCGATCTCGGGTGTAGATTTCCCAGGTGGCCCAGGCGTGGACGGGCGGGTTCACGTCGCCAAAGTTCCACTCGTAGGCGGGGATTTGGCCGTTGGGGTGGAGGTAGTCTTCCCGCAGCATCAGCATGAGCTGATCCTTGGCAAAGCCCGGATCGATGATGCTGATGGGGATGACGTGGAAGGCCAAATCCCAGGCCGCATACCAGGGGTATTCCCATTTGTCGGGCATGGAAATGATGTCATCGTTTTTCATGTGGAACCAGTTGCTATTGCGCACCCGCTTTTTGTCCGCCGTGGAACTCCAGGGGTTGACGTTGCGATCCCGCAGCCAGGCATCCAAATCGTAGTAGAAGTACTGCTTTGTCCACATCATCCCCGACAGGGCTTGGCGCATAACGTTGGCCTGATCGGCGTTAGCCCGCACCGAGGGCGGTATCACCGTGGCATAGAACTCGTCGGCTTCTTGGAGTCGGGCCGCAAAGGTTTGGTCAAAATAGTCGCCAAAGGGATCGCCCACTTCGGCGGAGGTGGCCTTGGTCAGGCGCAGTTTGATGACGGTGGTTTCTCCGGCACCTAAGGTCATTTGGTAGTGGGGGGCTACCTTCGTCCCAATTTGGTTCGGATTCACCGCCTCGGTTTGGCCGTGAACCACGTAGTTGTTGATCCCGTCCTTAACGTAGGGGTTTTCGTTGGGCTGGCTAAAGATGCGCTCGGTGTTGGTTTCGTTGTCGGCGAACAGCAGCGGAACCCCAGCTTGGCAATAGAAGTAGTAGTCATGGATGAAGGGCGTTAGCACAGGGTTATTCACATGGGCCTGCACCACGCTGCAATTGAGACCCGTTTGCTGGGTGATCTGCGGTTTTTCCCCGGTGTCTTCCCACGACCAAGTATTGCGGAACCACAGGGTAGGCAACACATGGATTGGAGCCGCCTCTGGGCCACGATTCGCCACCGTGATTTTAATCATCACGTCCTCGGCGTCGGCCTTGGCATACTCCACAAACACGTCGAAGTAGCGGTTGTCGTCAAAAATCCCCGTGTCCAGCAGTTCATACTCCGGCTGGTAGCGATCCCGGCTGGCGTTGGTGTGTACCAGGTCTTCGTAGGGATATTCCCCCTGGGGATACTTGTAGAGATACTTCATGTACGAGTGGGTGGGGGTACTGTCTAGGTAGAAGTAGTACTCCTTCACGTCCTCGCCGTGGTTGCCTTCGGGGTTGGTGAGGCCAAAGAGACGTTCTTTGAGGATGGGATCGTTGCCATTCCACAGTGCCAGGGCAAAGCAGAGCAGCCCGTGATCATCGCAAATGCCGCCCAGGCCATCTTCCCCCCAGCGGTAGGTACGGGAGCGGGCGTGGTCGTGGGGGAAGTAGTTCCAGGCGTTGCCGTCGGCGCTGTAGTCTTCGCGCACGGTACCCCACTGGCGCTCGCTGAGGTATGGCCCCCATTTGTACCAGTTGGTTTCACCGTCGTAGAGTTGCTTCAACCGTTGTGATTCCAGCGTCATATGCATATCCTGGGGGCTAAGGAAAGGCCACCGACAAACCCCCATCACAGGTCTAACGGACGACCTGATCATCGGGATTAATCTAAGGATGGCTAAAGCAGTTATAAGGCATTCCCCTAGGGTTTGGGCGGTCGTGCTGATCACAGTTCACAGTTCGTTTCTAAAGCCAGGGATAATGGGCTCAATCACAGATTTGGCGCAGGGAGAGGAACGATGGCAAAGGATATTCGGCTGCTGGTGTTAGACATTGACGGCACCCTAGCGGGGGAATCCAACCAAATTTCGCCACGGGTGTTGACGGCCATTGAAGCGGTACAACGGCGTGGCATTGCCGTCGCCATTGCCACGGGGCGCATGTATCAGTCGGCCCTGCGGTTTCACCAGGCCGTGGGGTCTACCCTGCCGCTGATGGCCTACCAAGGCGCGTTCATCAAATGCCCTCGCACCGACACCCTACACCGCCATACACCGCTGCCCCGTGCCTTGGCCCTCGACCTATTGGCCTACCTCGCTCCCATGGAAGCTCAGCAGGATTTGTCGATCCATCTCTACATCGACGACCAACTGCATGTGCGGGCCGTCATCGAAGACACCCAAGCCTACGCGGAACGGTCGGGGGTGGCCCCCCTAGCGGTGGGGGATTTAGCCACGTTGATGCAGCGCCAAGGCCACCTCGAGACCACCAAACTGCTGGCCCTCAGCGGCAATACGTCCCTGATTGGTCAAATTTTGGCTGATTTAGAGCAGCGCTACACCAGCGACGACCTCTACCTCACCCGTTCGGTGGATTACTTTGTGGAGGCCACCCATTCCCTGGCCAACAAAGGCGAGGCGGTGCGCTTTGTGGCGGAGGAATTGCTCGACCTCAATCCCGACCAGGTGATGACCGTGGGCGACAACTTCAACGACCTAGAAATGCTGCGTTATGCGGGACTGGGCGTGGCCATGGGCGATGCGCCGCTCCCGGTGCAGCAGGCGGCGGACTGGGTGGCCCCTGGGGTAGAGGAAGACGGGGTGGCCGTGGCCATCGAGCAGTTTTTGCTATAGCCCACCCGTCGCCGCTGGCCATTTGGCAAGGGCGGATCCCCCGCCGCCGATCCTGTCGAACCTTTGCTAAGCTAGTTAAAGTTTTAGGTAAGGATGCTTAACTATGCCCTACACCACTGAAGAAGGCGGTCGCCTGAATAATTTCGCCAACGAGCCCAAGATGTACGAAGCGGAGCCCCCCACAGCCAATCAAAAGCGCAACTACATCATCCTGGGTGGTCTGGCAGCGGCGCTAGTCGTAGGGCTGTTTGTGGTGGCCATTTCTGTTTCCTAAGAGCCAGGTTTCTCTAACCCTTAACGTCTAAAGACAGCACAACAACAGGGCAATCCTCACGGGGATGGCCCTGTTTTGCTATGGAGTATGTTGGGCTATAGATCCGTTCCGTTGATCTATCCCATTGATTCATCCCATCGGTCCATCCCATCGATCCGTCCCATCGATCCGTCCCTTGGTGTTGCCATGGCTGCATCCTCCGTTTCCCAAACGTCCCAAGATACCCCCCAGGGCTGGCCACGCTGGTGTGAGGGGCCAACGGGCAGCGGCAAAACGGCTTGGTTGGTCGATCAACTGCTGGACTGGGCCAACCCAGGGCAACCTTCTCCTCTAGGGCCGGGGCAAAGTGCGCTGGTGTTCTCGGCCATTGGCGATAATCGGCTGTACTTAGCGGATTACTTGTCCAGCCGTATCCAAGGGCAAATTCCGCTGGTCACAACTACCCCCAGCGGGTTCATTCAAGATGAAGTGACGCTGTTTTGGCCGTTGTTGGTGCCGCACCTAGGGCCAATGCCTCAGTTTCCGTTGCAACTTCGGCCCGAAAATGAAGAGGAATTTGCCACCCGCTTTTGGCAAGAACGCCTACGGGATGGGTCGATGGTCGTTGAGGGCTGGTCGGAGTCCCAGATCGTCAGCCGTGCCCTGGATTTTTTCAACATGGCGGCTTCGGCCACCATCCCTGCGGAGGACTTACCCACCCTACTGCCGGAGGGAATGCCCGCCGGATTTGCCCCGGAGGCGGTGTGGCGCACGGTGGGGGAGGCGTTGATAGCTTGGCGCGACTGGTGCCTAAACCACAGCCTGCTCACCTACGGGGTGATGACGGAACTGTACTGGCGCTACCTGCTGCCCCATCCTCTGTATCGCGAAAAATTGCTGGCCCGCTATGGCGGCATTTGGGTGGATGACCTGGACGAGTATCCCGCCGTGGCTGCCGAGTGGCTGCGGGTGTTTATCGACCAAGATCGCCCCGTGGTGATGACCTGGAACCCCTATGGCAAGGTGCGCTTGGGGGTACGCAGTGACCCGGATCGTCTGGAAACCCTGCGGGAGGTCTGCGCGGTGGTGGAGACCTTGCCCTCGCCGGAGGAAACCCTGGCTCACCCCTGGGCCGATACCGTGGTGGAGTGGGTGGCCAATCCCCTAGCGCTGCCGACGCCCTTGGAGCCGTTCTATAGTCTGCAAACCCTGTCGCGGGGGGCTTTGCTGCGGCGGGTGGGGGAGGTGATCGCCGAGGCGGTGGCAGCGGAGCAGATCACCCCTGGGGAGATCGCCATCGTGGGGCCGGGGCTAGACACCATTGCCCGCTACACCCTGGAGGAAATTCTGCTGGGCCACGGTATCCCCGTCGCTTCGTTGAATGACCAGCGGCCCTTGATTCACTCGCCCCTCGTCCGGGCCTTGCTGACCCTGATCACCTTTGTGTATCCCAACCTGGGTCACCTGGCCGATGCGGATGCCGTGGCGGAAATGCTGGTGGTGCTCAGCCAGCGGCCCCAGTCCCCCGATGTGGCCCCCTGGTTCGACACCGTGCAGATTGACCCCGTGCGGGCGGAGTTACTAGTAGATCATTGCTTTGCGCCCCAGCTAGATCGGCCCCAATTGTTACCTGTGGAGCGGTTTGAGCGCTGGTATCGTCTCGGCTACAAGGCCACCCAATGCTATAACCATCTTCGTCAGTGGATCGACCACCAGCAGGAGCAACAGCAACAGAGGTTCATCCCTGGGGTGGTGGGCTTTTTGGATCGGGCCATTCAAACCTTCTACGGCGGCGGACACCATCTCCCGGCGGATCAACTCACTGCCCTGCGGGAACTGGTGGAAACCGCCCAGCAGTACTGGATGGTGGATGGCCAACTGCGTCAGCGCGAACCCCAACCTCCCCGTCGGTCGTCCGCCACCCGCCACCACGTCCCGGTCAGTCCCACCCCGGTCAGTCCCGCCCTTTTCGGCCCTCCCACGGCCACGCTCCTCACCGGAAAAAGCGCCACGGAACGGTTCATTACCCTGCTACGCCAGGGCACCGTTGCCGCGAACCCCTACCCCGCCCAACCCCTCGATCCGGCTCAGCAGGGTGTCACCTTGGCCACAGTATTTCAGTACCGTTTGCAACGAATGCGCCACCGCTGGCACTTTTGGCTGGATGTGGGGTCTCCCCGCTGGTTGGCCGCCGATAGCCTGTTTGGCTTTCCGATTTTTCTCTCCTCCTACGCCGGACGACCCTGGCGCAGCGACGACCTCGAAACCCTTCACCAAGACCGTCTAGAGCGCACCCTCCATGATCTTCTAGGCCGAGTCACCGAGCGGATCTTCCTCTGCCACAGCGATTTAGCCGTCAGTGGTCAGGAACAGGTCGGCCCCCTGCTCACCCTCCTCGGAGCCGCCATTGAGGAAGATAGCGGCGAGTAACCCCTATCCAAATGGGAAACCCTCGACCCGACCCGCCACCGGAAACCTGAGTTTTTTCTATAATTTTTGCTAAATCAATTTGCTTTTACAAAAGATTAAGACTTGAAACAAAGACCTTAAATAACCATGTCATTGTAGCGACATTTACCAAACCAAATTCTACGATAGGAAGGTAAAGCGAATTTCAGGACTTTACCTGCCAGCGAAAGCGCTTAAGAGCTATTGAAAACAGCTTTTGAGCTAGTTTTTAGTGTCAACAGCAAGACTGACTCAACATCCATTCAGTCTTCTATTGCTGCATTTATGACTGTGTTTACTTGCATTTGCGACTCACCATCGCAGATCGGATTCCATTGAATTTGGAGACTTAATATGGTGCTATCTCATCGTCCAGAAGGCAACCTCTCCGGTCAACAATCGAAGGACTCTGCGTTTATTCTCTGGTTTGAAGAAGTCGGCATCGATGATATTCCTCTCGTAGGCGGGAAAAATGCTTCCCTGGGGGAAATGATTCAGCAGCTTGGCTCTAAGGGTGTGAATGTGCCCACGGGCTTTGCCACCACCGCCTTTGCCTACCGCTACTTTATTGAAAAGGCGGGTTTGGAAGCCCAACTGCGGGAACTGTTTGCCGACCTGGATCTCGATGATGTCCTGGATCTGCGGGCGCGAGGTAAGCAGGCTCGTTCCATGGTGATGAACACCCCCTTCCCTCCCGAACTGGAAGCGGCGATTAGTAGCGCCTATCTGCGGCTGTGCGATCGCTATGGCCAAGATCAAGAATTCTGTGAGCGCTTCGAGGGCGAATATGCCGATGAGTGCCGCAAGTTCTCCAGCGATCTGGATGTGGCCGTGCGTTCCTCCGCCACCGCCGAAGACCTGCCCGATGCCAGCTTTGCCGGACAGCAGGAAACCTACCTCAACGTCCACGGCGTAAAAGGCGTGGTGGAAGCCTGCCACAAGTGCTTTGCGTCCCTATTCACCGACCGAGCCATCTCCTATCGCCACCAGTACGCCGAGCGGATTGACGGGTTTGACGAATTTTCCGTCGCCCTATCGGTGGGTGTGCAAAAGATGGTGCGTTCCGACCTGGCCACCTCCGGGGTGATGTTCTCCATCGACACGGAAACCGGGTTCAAGAATGCCGCCCTAATCACCGCCGCCTACGGCCTGGGCGAAAACGTGGTGCAGGGGGCCGTCAACCCCGATGAATACTTTGTCTTCAAGCCCACCCTCAAGGATGGCAAGCGCCCCATCCTCAACAAGCGCCTGGGCAGCAAAGAGATCAAAATGATCTACGACATCGGCGGCGGCAAGGAAACCAAGAACGTGCCCGTGGCCGACCCCGACCGCAAGAAGTTCTGCATCAGCGACGATGAAGCCCTCACCCTGGCCAAGTGGGCCTGCATCATTGAAGACCACTACAGCGCGCACCGGGGCAAAGAAACCCCGATGGACATTGAGTGGGCTAAGGACGGCATGACCGGGGAACTATACATTGTGCAGGCGCGGCCCGAAACGGTGCAGTCCCAGAAATCCGGCAATGTGATCAAAAACTACAAGCTGCAAGGCACCAGCGATGTCGTCACCACCGGGCGGGCCGTCGGTGAAATGATTGGCGCAGGCAAGGCCCGCGTGATTATGGATGTCCACCGCATCGCCGAGTTCCAAGAAGGGGAAGTGCTGGTCACCAACCGCACCGACCCCGATTGGGAACCGATCATGAAAAAATCCAGCGCCATCATCACCAACCAGGGGGGGCGCACCTGCCACGCCGCCATCATTGCGCGGGAAATGGGCATCCCGGCCATCGTCGGCTGTGGCGATGCCACGGAGGTGATCAAACCCGGACAGGAGGTGACGGTCTCCTGCGCCGAAGGGGAAGAAGGGCGGGTCTACGCTGGCCTGGTGCCCTTCGAGGTGATCGAAACGCCCCTGGATAACCTGCCCCGCACCCGCACCAAGATCCTGATGAACGTGGGCAACCCCGAAGAAGCCTTCGGCCTCGCCGCCATTCCCTGCGATGGCGTTGGCCTCGCCCGGTTGGAATTCATCATCGCCAACCAGATTAAGGCCCACCCCCTGGCCCTGATGAACTTCGACAAGCTGGAGGACAAAGCCGCCAAGTGGGAAATCTCCCAACTCACCGCCAACTACGACAACAAGCCCGAATTCTTCGTGGACAAACTAGCCACGGGAGTCGGCATGATTGCGGCGGCGTTCTATCCCAACCCCGTTGTCGTCCGCATGTCGGACTTCAAGAGCAACGAGTACGCCAACCTGATTGGCGGTCGGGAATTTGAACCCCACGAAGAAAACCCGATGATCGGCTGGCGCGGCGCATCCCGCTACTACGATCCCAAGTACACCGAAGCCTATGGCCTAGAGTGTAAGGCGATCAAGCGCGTCCGCGATGACATGGGCCTCACCAACGTCATCCCCATGATTCCCTTCTGCCGCACCCCCGAAGAGGGCAAGCGCGTGCTAGAAACCATGGAAAAATACGGCCTCAAGCGCGGCGAAAATGGACTGGAAGTCTACGTCATGTGCGAGATTCCCAGCAACGTCATCCTGGCAGATCAATTCGCGGAAGTCTTCGATGGCTTCTCCATCGGCTCCAACGATCTCACCCAGCTCACCCTGGGCCTAGATCGCGACTCCGCCCTGGTGGCCCACATCTTCGATGAGCGCAACGAAGGGGTGAAGGAACTGGTGCGCCAGGTGATCACCAAGGCCAAGGCCACCGGACGCAAGATCGGCATCTGCGGCCAAGCCCCCAGCGATTACCCAGAATTCGCCGCCTTCCTGGTGGAACTGGGGATCGATTCCATCAGCCTCAACCCCGACACGGTGCTGAAAACCATGCTGGAAATCGCCAAAACCGAAGACCGGGTGGGCTAGGGCTACGTTGCCTAGGCTGAATAGCTAACTTCTGGGGTGGGTGTGGTTTAGGCCATACCCATCCCTTATTTTTTCTGGCTAAGATAGATTCGGGTGCTTGCCTACCCTCTACCTCAGGCCCGTCATCTTTTCAGATCAGTCTATAGCCCGCTTGTGAAACTACCTAATCCCGATAGGGCAATTCTACCTAGAGATAAGCTAGAAGGCTACTCATTGAACCCTAACCATTCTGAGGGTCGTCACAAGGCTTTAGTTTTTCAATCTGCCCTCGGTATTAACGTTAACAACTCCCAAGAATTACGAGATGTCTTGCATGAGGTAGTCAGAACCTATGCAGCGATTCCAACCCGACGCAATGCCTACGGACAAAAATATCAAATCGATTTTGAAATGACTCGAAAGGGTAAAACAGCTTTGGTCAGGAGTGTTTGGATCGTCAGATTTGGTGAGGACTTTCCCCGACTGGTGACTTGCTATATTCCTTAAGATGGAGGTCAAACGACATGAAAATGTTAGATGTAGTGGCACTGACTCAAAATCTACCCGACCTGGGTTTATATAAGGGCCAAGTTGGTACCATTATCGAAGTCTATGAGCCAACGGTTTTTGAAGTAGAGTTTGTTGATCTTAAGGGCAAGACCTATGCTGTTGAAACGCTCAATGCTGGTCAACTCATGCAGCTTTATTATGCTCCTCTGCCCCAGACAGCTTAGGTTGAAAAACGCAACAAAACTTTAATCAATGTCATCTATCCGCTTTGATAGTCGAGAGGTGGATGTGGGTATCATAGAATCAGTTCTCCCACTAGACCTATGGCACAGGCTACGGACGACAACCCCAGCATCAACCCCAGCCAAGCGGCGCAAATTTTGGAGGAGATCCGAGAACTGCGCCAGGAGGTGGAAGCGGCCAACCAAAGCACCAACGCCTTTAACCAAAAGTTCGATACCTACCAAAAGGCGACCCAGTGGGTGGTGCAGCTTGCCTTTAGCCTCATTGCGGCGGCTACGGTGACGGTGATTGTTTCGACGGTGTTGGGGAAACGATGATCGCTGCATCAATAGCCTGAGTTGATGGTGAGCTTACGACACTTTAAATTAATTTGAGCGGTGGGTGCTGTCCATTCTACTATTACTGAAATTACTACTAAGAATGGGCACCTCGATTAATAAAGAATTCAGTGAACAACAGTCTCAAAAAAGAACA
>JBBAWV010000038.1:0-12626 GCA_040396995.1 Nodosilinea sp.
TATCGCGGTGGTATAGCCTGATTTTCCTCCGTCCCGTGCATTAATGCACTACCCTAAATCTAACGAAAAGATTGCATCGAGCGTTAGAAATCGAGACTATCTAAAACGCTGTCACCGCGTTTGCGTCGATGCAGTCGCCAGTCCAGCATACTCATGGTATAGGCTTGATACATCTTCCAGGTTGATATCAAGGCAACAACCGGCGTAATCATTGCACCAACTAGGTAAAGATTGCTACTCACTAAGTCTAGCCCCGTTAACCAACCCGTGATAGTAAACATCGCAATAATTAACGCCCCTAGAATCCCCCCCAGACCAATCATATAGCCATCGATGAAATTACTGACCCGCCCTCGCCGCTCCTGGGGGACTAACGCCTGCAAAGACTTCCTGGCGGGCTCGTCAATCCCGTACTGGGAAGTCTTTTGGAGAAAAATTCCCACCAGGCTACCCACAAAGTTAGGAGCTGTGATCATGAGACTAGAGGCCGCTAGGGAAAAGAGCGGTTGGAGGGCAAAGATAGTTTTGAGCCCGAGCTGACTCATTAAGGGATGCGCTAGGAACTGACTCACCGCACCTTCGATTAAGGCTCTTGCAAAGAGGTAGCTACTCTGTACCATCTGATAGGTATACAGGTCTGGGAAGGCGGCAAAGGAGGCTTGGAAAAATCTAAAGTCGATGATGGTTTCGCAGATGACGATGGCTAACACCGAAATAACAAGATAGCGAAAGAGCGATACCTCACGCACAAACTCCCAGCCTTCGGCCAAAATTTCCTGGATAGGCTCAGAAACCCTAGCAACGGGGCGGATTTTATGGCAGGAGAGTTGCAGCCGGAGCAACAGAAAAATACCAAGATAGATGCTGATGTTAATCGCAAGACAGAGCGTTACCATCCAGTCGTGGGGAAGGTGAAGGCGTTGCATCATCCAGGAGGTGAATCCTACAAAACTAATGCCAAGGGCATAGCCGGAGAAGCCATAGCTGGCGATTTTAGGGATGAGTCGTTGAACCTGATTAATGCCCAGCAGATCGTTCGTAAAGACCCAAAAAATAAGTGGAAACGTGAGCCATTGCTGCTGGGAAAGCAGGAATAGAAGAGATTGACTCAGCCAAGCTGGGCCACTGAAGGCCATTAAAGTTTGTAAAAAAGCAAAGGCCAAGGCCAGCGCAATGACCATATACTCCATTAGCTTGCGGCGATTGTGGCGATCAATAATCAGCGATTGTAAACTGGTAATGACTAGCATGAGGACGCCGTCAATCATCCAGACCCAGATCATTTGATTGACGCCGACATTGCTAAAGAATCCACTAACGGAAATTATTTCCGATAACTTTTGTGCAAAAGCATTACCTAATAGCAACAATCCTAAGCCTAGGGTAAGTCTGGCCTCTGAGAGACGATGCACAGAACGTTGCGACATAACTGGCGAAACAACGACACCAATAAGCGACAAAAACAGGCGACAGAGATAGAGAGCAGAGCCCTTGGGCCAGCGAAGCCTAACCTATTAATACTGATAATAGTGACCAGGATCAGGGGAACGTCGATCCGCCTTGGCCTAATAGTCGGCGGGTTCTTGGTAGATAGCGGCCTCTCCAGTATAGGTTTTCAACACAACCTGATGGTTAGGGTGTTGGGCAAGGATGGTTTGTGGGGCCACCACAACTTTGCCACCACCACCGGGGGCATCGACCACGTATTTGGGCACCGCATAGCCGCTGGTGTAGCCCTGTAGCTTCGAGATGATCTCCACTCCCTTTGCAAGGGTGGTGCGGAAATGACCCGCCCCCGCCACGAGGTCGCATTGGTACAGATAGTAGGGGCGCACTCGGTTTTTCACAAGTTTGTGAACCAGTTGGCGCTGCACGTCGGCGCTATCGTTAATGTTGGCCAGCAAAACGCTCTGGTTCCCCAAAGGAATCCCCGCATCCGCCAGTCGGGCTAGGGCCACCGCCACCTCGTCGGTAATTTCCCTCGGATGATTGGCGTGGATGTTGATCCAGAGGGGATGAAATTGTCGCAGCAGCTGGCACAGTTCAGGGGTGATGCGCTGGGGCAGGAAGATCGGCACTCGGCTCCCAACGCGAACAATTTCGATGTGTTCGATCTCCCGCAGGGCTTTGAGTAGGTACCCTAGGACCACATCAGAGAGGGTCAGGGGGTCGCCGCCGCTGATCAACACATCGCGAATTTCCGGGTGCTGCCGAAGGTAGTCGATCTGGGCTGCTAGGTCATTTAGGCCGAGGGTTGCCTGAAAATCTCCCACAATGCGGCTGCGGGTACAGTAGCGGCAGTAGCTGGCGCAGTGGGTGGTGACTAGCATCAACACCCGATCTGGGTAGCGATGGACGAGTCCTGGTACAGGGCTTTGGGCTTCCTCTGCCAAACTGTCGGCCATCATCCCCTCAAACTGCTGCAATTCCCGACCCAGGGGAATCACCTGACGACGGATGGGACAGTTGAGGTCAGTTGGATCCATCAACTGGGCAAAATATGGGGTAATATCCACCCGAAAATGGTGCGGTGCGCTCAGTCCCTCCCGCTCCTCCGGGCTGAGTTGAATAATATCCTCCAGATCCTCAATGGAATTCAGACGATTTTTGAGCTGCCAATGCCAGTCCCGCCAGTCCTGCGGGGCAACACCTGTCCATTTCATCATGTTGTACGGTGGTGGGAGATTCGGTCGGAACCATGGCACCCTGGGCGGCTGGCTTGTCGTACTCGTTCCCACTACGGATGGCGCTGGCCGCCTGCGCCCCACCCCATATGGCCTTAGGCGCTTTCACCATCCTATACAGCGTGCGAAGGCATGGCATGGACAGTCCAGCACCTCCGCGATTACCCCACGCCCTAAAGGGGCTTGGCCTCAGGGCTAGACCCGACAGAACTGGGGGTGTCTTCGGTGATCGGGGTGGACTCCTTGGGGATGGTCACCAGGGGTGTCATCTTGGGGGTGAGTTGTTCCCGGTAGTCTAGCCCCAACACTTCGCTGTAGAGCTTGATGTATTCCACCGCCGACTTATCCCAGCTAAAGTCTTGGCCCATGGCCCGCTGTTGCAGTTCGCGCCAAGCATCCTTGTAGCGGTACCCTTCCCAGGCCCGGATTAGGCAGGTAAACAGGTCAAGGGGTTCGTAGCGGTCGAAGCAGTAGCCCGTGCCGGCATGGTTGGCGGGGTCGTGGTGTTGCACAGTATCCACCAGGCCGCCCGTGCGCCGCACGATGGGAATACAGCCGTAGCGCATGGCGATCATCTGGCTGATGCCGCAGGGCTCAAAGCGCGAGGGCATCAAGAAGGCATCCGACCCGGCGTAGATACGGCGACCAATCCCTTCGCTGTAGAGTAGGTAGGTGGCCATGCGGCCCCGATAGCGACTAGCCATTTGCCAAAGCTGGGTTTCGTAGTAGCGATCCCCGGTGCCCAGCACAATGATTTGAGAATCTGTGTAGGAGAGGAATCGATCCAGAATTTGCAGGATCAGATCCAGCCCCTTTTGTTCCACCAGGCGACCGACCAGGCCGATCAGGAACGACTGGGAGTTCACCTCTAGGCCCAGCTCTTCCTGGATGGTGATTTTGTTGATGCGGCGCTGATCGAGGGTGTCGGCAGTGAAGTTTTTGGCAATGTAGCGGTCGGTGGTGGGATCGAAGGACTCGGTATCAATGCCGTTCAGCAACCCGCTGAGCTTGCCCTGTTCGTAGGACAGCAGCCCGTCGAGCTGTTCGCCATATTCGGGGGTTTTAATTTGGTAGGCGTAGGTGGGCGACACGGTGTTGACCCGGTTGGCAAACTGGATGGCCGCCGCCATGGTGTTGTGGCTCTGCATGTACCAGGGGCACCAGGTCATCTGCTCGAGCTGCCAGCGCCAGGGGCCTTGGTAGGCGAGGTTGTGGATGGTGAAGACGGTCTGGATGTGGGGGGTTTCGTGCATCCACACCGGAATCATGCCCGTGTGCCAGTCGTGGCAGTGGATGATGTCGGGGCTCCAGTAGTTCCAGGCAAATTCAGCGGCCCCGTTGGAAAAGAAGGTGAACCGCCAAAATTCGTCATCCCCAAAGTAAACCCGACGGGGATCAAAGGCGGGGTGGCCAAACAGGTAGAGGGGAACGTCCGACTCGGGGAAGAGGGTTTCGTAGACCTCGAAGTCGTTGAACATGGCGGTGCCCTTCCAGATGGACTTCTTGGGAATGTCCACCTTGTCGGGCATGAAGCCGTAGTAGGGCATAAATATCCGCACATCGTGCCCCATCTTGCGGAGCACCTTAGGGAGGGAACCCACCACATCCCCCATGCCGCCAACCTTCGCTAGGGGCGCTGCTTCTGCTGCCACAAAGAGAATTTTCATATCGCCCCACTCTTGCCAAGAACACTGCACAAATCCTAGGTTCCAGTCTACGGGGGTGTGGCGGTTATGCCTAGACGTTGGGCCTGATTTCCGTGTCTCCGTGGGGTAGCCGTTACCTCTGGATGGGTTCTATCCCGATGATGGGGGTAACTTCCATCGGGTGAGCGAACCCACCTTCGGCGGGCTAGCCAATTTCGACCCCAGCCAGGGCCAGTTGACGATTTTCAGCAAAGCCCGTGGAATTAGCGACTGCGGATCCTTCGCGGCCTATGGCTGGACGGGGGAAGCGTTGGCCCTGGAAACCTACCGCTACCAAGCCTGCAATGATGATCCCAATGCGGTTCAAACCACCCCCGCTCCAGAGAATTTTCCCCAGATTTATCCCTAGTTTATCCCTAGGGCGCTGACCATTGGCTGAGCCCCGCGAGCACCTGATCGGCGGTGGCCGTCCAGCCGACAATGCCGCCCTGGGCACGTACCATGGCCAGGGTAGCCTGTTTGAATTCCGGGAAATAGCTCTCGGTGGCGTCTTCCACGAGCAGGCACTCGTAGCCTCGGTCGTTGGCCTCGCGCAGGGTGCTTTGTACACACACTTCGGTGGTCACTCCGGTGACGATTAGATGGCTGATGTTGTGGGTTTTCAGCAGAAATTCCAGGTTGGTGTTGTAAAAGGCTCCTTTACCCGGTTTCTCGATCACCGTTTCGTCCGGTGTGGGGGCCAGTTCGGGAATGATTTGGTTGCCCGGTTCCCCCAATACTAGGATGCGCCCCATGGGCCCAGGGTCACCAATTTTCAGGGCCGCATTCCCCCGCTGGCGTTTGCTAGGGGGGCAGTCGCTCAGGTCGGGACGGTGACCCTCCACGGTTTGCAGCACCAACCAGCCCCGTTCCCGAAAAGCCTGTTGCAGCCGTTGTACCGTAGGCACAATGGCGCGCAAGAGGCCGACCTCGTTGCCCAGGGCTGCACCAAAGCCCCCCGGTTCCAAAAAGTCGCGCTGCATATCAATAATGATGAGGGCAATGCCCGTCTCGGTGGGGAGCGGGTAGTCGTAGGGTTGAGCCGTAATGACAGCCATGGCGGAAGATTTCCCAGAAAAGGACGCTGTAGACCCAGTTCAGCCTGAAATTCGCCGCATTTTCTCGGCAAATCTTCACCTTTGAATCTGGGCACCGTTTATTCTAAGGGCAAGGGTTGAGATGAAACGGAGTCCATGATTACGCTATTGACTGATTTCGGCCATCAAGACGCCTATGTTGGCGTGATGAAGGGCATCATTGCCAGTCGTTGCCCCACCACCACCATGGTGGATTTAACCCACGATATCCCGCCCCAAGACCTCTGGGCAGCGCGGTTTCAGTTGATGAGCGTGTTTCCCTACTTCCCGCCCAATACGGTGCATTTGGTGGTGGTCGATCCCGGTGTGGGCACGGATCGGCGGGCCGTGGCGGTGCGGTTGGCGGGGGGCTACTTTGTGGGGCCAGACAACGGTGTGCTCAGCGGTGTGATGGCCCAAACTCCAGTGTTGGAGGCCGTGGAGTTGACCAATCCAGCCTATTGGCATGGGCCTAACCCCAGCGCCACCTTCCAAGGCCGGGACGTGTTTGCCCCCGTGTCCGCCCATTTAGCCAATGGGGTGCCGCTATCTGCCCTGGGGACGCCCATCGATCCAGCGTCTCTAGTTCAGTTGCCCGTGCCGCCCCTCACCCCCACCGAGCAAGGTCTAGAGGGCAGCATTCAGTACATCGACCACTTTGGCAATGCCGTCACCACCCTTCCCGCCGAACACCTGGGGGATGGCCCGTGGCACCTGGTTTGGAACCAGCAAACCCTGCCCAGCGCCACCACCTACAACGATGTCGCCCCCGGTGCGCCCCTGGCCCTAGTAGGTAGCCACGGCTTGTTGGAAATTGCCGTCAACCAAGGTAGTGCCAAGGCGCAGTTGGGGCTGCGAGTGGGCGATTTAGTCTGGCTAGCCAGCCAGTGATACCAATTCCGAAGCTCATCACCCCGATTCTCAAAAGACCAAACTGTAGGGTGCATTCGCGGCTCTACGGCCGTCTGGCCGCATTCTAGATTGATGGGATGAGCCGCAATGCACCACCGAGGAATCGGGGCAACCCAGCCGGATTTGAGGATCACCATCTAGGCCAAGGGCGATTTGGCGGGAATGCCGGGAAGGCGGGGAAACTTGTCGGGGGTGCGGCTGATTTTATCGAGGATGACGTTGTGGCGCACGCCCTGGGTGAGGGGGGTGGTCATGGGGCGCACGTCCCGCAGTTGGCCACCGAGGCGGGGCAGAATGGCGATCAGGCGGTCTTCCTCTTCGGCTGACCACTGGCCTCGGTAGAGGATGGCTTGGCCACCGAGGGCAACCAGGGGCAGGGCATATTCGGCACAGGTGTTGGTTGGCCCCACGGCCCGCAATAGGGCCAGGTCAAAGGATTCGCGGTAGAGGGGTTGGTGAGCCACCTGTTCAGCCCGTTCGGCCAAAAACCGCACGTTTTCTAGACCCAGTTGGGTGCTGACCCGTTCGAGGGCGGCAATTTTCTTGCGGGTGGCGTCCATCAGGGTAACCGTCCAGCCGGGATAGACCAGGGCCAGGGGCAACCCCGGAAAGCCGCCGCCCGTGCCAATATCCACCACCGACAGCGGTTTTTCCGCCAGAGTTTCCTCCTTTAGCCAGGGGGCGATGCCCTGGAGGGAGTCCCACAGGTGTTTTTCCCAAAAGTCTTCGGAGCTGGTGATGCGGGTGAGGTTGAGGGTTTGGTTGATGGCCACGATGGCCTGGTACAGTGCCTCGAAGCGAGTCTGAAGGGCTTCGGTGGGTTGCCATTGCAGGGTGGCTTGCCACAGGTCGGTGGGGTTGGGCAGGGTGGGGGTCTGGTTCATTCCCAGTCGGCCTCCGAGTCGATAGGTTGCGGTTCCGTTTGACGTTCTAGGGTGAGCCGTCCTTGGTTGAGGTGCCAGCAGCGATCGGCTAAGGGGGCTAGTTCGTCGGCATCGTGGGACACCACTAGCAGCGTCCAGTTTTGTTTGAGCTGTTGCAGCAGGGCAATAATTTGCTGGCGCATCGACCAGTCTAGCCCCGCCGTGGGTTCGTCGAGCAAGAGCAGGTAGGGTTTGCGAATGAGCTGCACCGCCAGGGCCAAGCGCCGCTGTTGCCCACCGCTGAGGGAGTGGGGCAGGGTGGTCAGGGCCAAGTGGTCTAGGCCCACCGCTTGCAGGGCTTGGTCAATCTGGGCACGGTCGAGTTCGGGGTGGCCTAGACGTAGTTCTTCTAAAATGGTGTGGCCACAGAAGTGCCGTTCTGGGAACTGGAACACCAGCCCCGCCACCTGGCGCAACGCCTCTGGCTCTAGGATTTGTTCGCGCCACCGAATGCACCCCGCACTGGGACGAGCAAACCCCGCCATCAATTCCAGCAAGGTACTTTTGCCCGACCCGCTGGGGCCATAGATCACCCCCAACTGCTGGGGGGCCAATTCTAGCGATACCTGGCGGAGGATGGCCGCTGGGGTGGCCGCCGGGTGATAGGTCAGTTGATCGAGGTGCAGCATGGGTAGGATGATCCTGAGCAAATTCTCCAGGCCAGACTCAGGCGGGAAGACTCTTTCCAGTGTGCCCCACTTTGCCCCTGCTAGGGCTTGGAAGGAGGCAGTAGGCCAGTGTAGCATCTGGAACAGGGGCACCTCCTCTCCCCCTTGCCCCAAGACCACAATGACAGTAAGGGCCATACCTAGCCCCTTTGCTCCGATGATCCTTGGTCTTGAATCAGTGAGTTGTCCTATGGTGGTTCCATCCTTTCCACAGTCTGCGACCTCCCTTCGGCCCTATCGGTCTCGGTGGCGAGCCTGGTTGGCGGGCACCCTCACCACAGCGGTCATTGGTCTTGGTGCCCTTCCGGCCTTTGCGGGCGATCCCTTCCGCCCCAACAATCCCCACAACATTGGCGAGGCCACCCAAGCCACCTTCAATGCGATTTTCTATGAGGGCAACTATACCGCCGCCCAGCGCTTGGCCACCCAAGCCATCACCGCAGAACCGGGCGAACCCATGAACTACGCCATTGCCGCCGCCCTCGACTACCTCAACCAAGATCTCGACGCGCTGTTGAGCAAGGCCCAGCAAACCCAGTCCGCCGCCGCCGACCTGAAGGCCACCGATCCCCTGCGTGGTCACCTCTATACCGCTGTCGGTCTATTTCTAGAGGGAGCCCATGTGTTGCAAACCCGAGGGCTGGCCCGGGGCACCCCCACAGCACTGCGGATGTTGCAGCAGGTGTTTGCCGAACTGGAAGCAGCGGAAGCCATCAGCCCCAACGACCCCGAACTTAGCCTGCTCAAGGGGTTTATGGATTTACTGCTGGCCGTAAACCTACCCTTTGCCAACCCCGATCAAGCCATTGGTCGTCTGCGCCAGGGCTACCCAGACTATCTTTCCCACCGGGGGATTGCCATCGGTCTGCGCGATCTCCAGCGCTACGATGAAGCCCTGGCCGAAGTGGACAAAGCCCTGGCCGCCGCCCCCGATAACCCCGATCTCATGTACCTCAAGGCCCAGATCCTCTCCCTCCTGCAAGATTACCAGGAGAGCTTGCCCTACTACGCCGCCGCCCTCACCTACGCCGACCAACTGCCCGCCTCCACGGTCTGGCAAATTCGGTTTGAGGAATGCCTCGCCCAGGGCACCACACCAGAGGAGTGTTCCGCCCGCGCCACGAGTGCCGCCAGCAGCGCGAACTAACCTCAGTTGGGACTAAGCTCAAGGGCCAGCTAGAAAAGGGTTTCTCGAGATTGAAGTCCTAGGTTTATCCCGAACTCAGATTAACTAAGACCAGCTTAATTGCGGTCAGCCTAACTCAGGCTAGTTCTTGTCCCTGTCACCTTGTCCAGGGCTGAAGGGAACCGTGGGTGTGGCACAATGAACGTTCCCACCCCAAGAACGGGGGTTTTCAAGGAACTGGCCCCATGCAAGTCGAATTTCGCGAATGCGACTTCTTTAATGTGTGGATTTGGCTACGGTTTGAGACCGTGCCCTCCAACCTAGAACAGCAATATATTGATGAGGTGTTTTCCTCCTGGTTTTTCCTGGGCAAGCTGGGCGGCTTCAACGCCGAAAACCTCCAGGTGCAAGACACCGGGCTAGACATTAGCTACATGCCCTACGACGAGGGACAGCTCGACAACAGCCTGCTCTCGGTGATGCACAACATGGGCGAAGTGGAGTATCAAGGCGTTTGGGCGCGGTGCTGGTTCGACCTCGGCACCAGCGATGCCCTAGCTTTGGACGTGCTGATCAACGCCCTAGAACGGTTCAGCCGCGAATACGTGGTGCTCGAAGCCTGCTACATCGGTGGCGAAAACCCCGATTGGCCCATCCCCCGCAACCGCCGCCCCGAATTTGTGGACGCCGAGGATAATTAAAACGCCCAGCATCACTCCCAAAAATCCCGAAAGCGAACGGCTACCCCAGCACCCGACCAAACCCCCTGGAACTTTGCGGTATGGTAAAACTATATCCGCCCTGACCCAAGCTGAGGATTCCCATGTCCTGGAATAGTTCCCCTTCCATCCTTGACCGTGTGTTTGCGGCCCTACCCTACATTTTGGCCATCACCGCAGGGCTACCCTACGGGGTTTTTGTCTTGCAAGAAGTTCCCGCCATTCAGTTTTTGCTGCTGCCCATTGCCCCGCTGCTCCAGTTTTATATGGGGCTTGAGCGGTCGATTCCCTTCTTCGGGCTGATTGTCTTTTTGGCCCTAATTTTGCTAGTCGTGCGCAACGAAAATATCAGCCGATTTATTCGCTTTAACACCATGCAAGCCATTCTACTGAGCTTCATCCTCGCAGTGTGTGGCCTCATCCTCGACCTGCTTCGCCCTGTGCTAGGCGGCGGGCTGTTAGTACAAACCTTTGCCAGCGCTCTATTTCTCGGTATGTTGGCCTCCGTGGGCTATTCCCTAGTGCAAACCTTCCGAGGGGAATATGCCGACATCCCCACCATTTCCGAAGCCGTGCACATGCAGGTGCGCTAAGAAAGCCTGTCATTCGTCAGGTTGGGCCTAGAGATCTTGGTGCGGGATGGTGAATTGGGCTTAAGATCCCCTACGTAACGCCTTCGTGCATAGCGTTCATACCCAGCGATTGTCTAAAGGTTTTGGCATGGCACAACTGACCCCCAATTCTAGCTACAGCCTCAATTTGCGATTGAAAATTCCCAACCGGGCGGGGATGTTGGCCCGCATCACCCAGGCCATTGCCGATGCCGGGGGCAATCTCGGCGATCTCACCCTGATCAGCCGCAATCGTTACGATGTGGTGCGAGAACTCCATGTCGATGCCTCCGGGGAAGACCATGTGGAGGACATTGTGAATGCGGTGAAAGCCGTCGAAGACATTGAGGTATTAGACATTTACGACCGCACCTTTCAAATCCACGAGGGCGGCAAAATTAGTGTGGAAAGCAAGCTAGAACTCAACAACCAGGACGACCTGGCCATGGCCTACACCCCTGGGGTAGGACGGGTGTGTTTGGAGATTGCCGAGCATCCCGACCGCGTGTTTGACCTGACGATTAAGGGCAACACCATCGCCATTGTCACCGACGGCAGCGCGGTGCTGGGTCTGGGCAACCTTGGCCCCGCCGGAGCCCTGCCCGTGATGGAAGGCAAGGCACTCCTATTTAAGAAATTTGCTGGCCTAGACGCCTTCCCCATTTGTCTAGACACCCAGGACACCGACGCCATCGTCACCGCTGTGAAGCAGTTGGCCCCGGTGTTTGGCGGTGTGAACCTAGAAGACATCAGCGCCCCCCGCTGCTTTGAAATCGAAGCCCGCCTGCGCCAAGAATTGGACATCCCCGTCTTCCACGACGACCAGCACGGCACCGCCATCGTCACCCTCGCCGCACTGATGAACGCCCTGAAACTGGTAAACAAAACCCTGCCCACGGTCAAAGTGGTGATCAACGGGGCCGGAGCCGCCGGGGTGGCCATCGCCAAGCTGCTGCAACGGGCGGGGGCCAGCCGCATTGTGCTGTGCGATTCCAAGGGCATTCTCTCCCACAGCCGCGATGATTTGAACGCCCAAAAGCAGGAATTTGCCGTGGAGGAATCCGGTTCCCTAGCCGACGCCATGGTAGGGGCGGATATTTTCCTGGGTGTCAGTGCGCCGGGGGTGGTTTCCGTGGCGATGGTGGAATCGATGGCCAAGGATCCCATCGTCTTTGCCATGGCGAATCCAATTCCCGAAATTCAGCCGGAACTGGTGGCCGACAAAGTGGCGGTGATGGCCACCGGACGCAGCGACTACCCCAACCAAATCAACAACGTGCTGGCCTTCCCCGGTGTGTTGCGCGGTGCCCTAGACTGTCGTGCCCGCGAGATCACCCCCTCCATGTACCTAGAAGCGGCCCTCGCCATTGCCGATCTGGTCAGCCCCCAGGATCTCAACCGGGAACACATCATCCCCTCGGTGTTTGATGACCGAGTGGCCAATGCCGTGGCCTCCGCTGTTAAACACGCCGCCCGCGTGGATGGCGTAGCCGTCAAATAACCCCCTTTTTGTAACCCCCTTTTTCAGGGGGAACGAACCTTCAAAGTCCTCCTATTCTGGGGAACTTAGGGGGCATCCTTAGACCGGGAGAATTGAGTCAGATCATCGGGGGTGTTGAGGTTGATCAACCAGGCCGGATCAACATTGGGAATGGCGGCGACGGACTGCTGATTCAGCCAGCCCTGAAAAGAACGCCCCCCAGTTTCCAAATAAGTCTGCCAACTGGCCCCACAGGCAACCCGGTAAAACCCGCACAACGGTTCCCATCGGCCCTGAATGCGTGGCAGGTAGACCATCACCGACGGGGGCAGGCTATCTAAATGACTGGCCCAATCTCGCAGCGTGGCCTCGTCCAGATTGGGTAAATCGCAGGCCAAGGCCAACACCCAGGCTGGGGGTGGGTCGGTATCATCCACCAGGGCAGACACCACAGACGCCAGGGCAACCAAGGGGCCAGGACGCCTGCCTTCTGCATCTAAATCGGGGGATTCTGGCCAAATTTCCACAGTAGGGGGCAAAAACGGGCGATAACGCTCTCCCCAGGGCGTCACCACATACACCCGATCCGCACAACCCAGCGCCACTCGACAAGTCCGCTGAATCAGCACCTCATCCCCGCAATGGATCAGGGCCTTATCGCTTCCCATGCGGCGGCTTTGTCCTCCGGCTAATACAAATCCAGTGATGGTCAATTTGGTTATTGGTTGTTGGTTATTGGTTA
>JBBAWV010000038.1:12726-37162 GCA_040396995.1 Nodosilinea sp.
GCTAATACAAATCCAGTGATGGTCAATTTGGTTATTGGTTGTTGGTTATTGGTTACTCGTTGTTGGTTATTGGTTATTGGTTACTCGTTGTTGGTTGGTATCCGTTGAGAGGGAAAAGGTGGTTCTAAGCCCCAATAACAAACAACCAATAACAAACAACTAATAACAAACAACTAAGCGCCATGTTTCACAAAAATAGCTCGATAAACGGGCAACCCCTGCTCTAGGGTCACTCGTTCGCGGTCGGTCTGGGCAGGGAAGGGGCTTTCGGGGAGCCAATGGTCGGCGGTGCGGGCCAGTTGGGGATGTTCGCCCAGGCGTTCCACCATGTCCAGGGCCAGTTCCTCTACGTCAGATTGAATGACGATGTGGCCTTCGTTGGGCAAGAATTCCACCAGGTCATTGACCAAAGCAGGTTGCAGCACGCGGCGTTTTTGGTGGCGTTTTTTAAACCAGGGGTCAGGAAACTGAATGGACACCTGCTGAAGCGGGTTCGCCTCGCCCCAGCTTTCCATCAGCGGACGAAAGGAAAGGTTGGCGTTGCAAAACATCAGGTGCAGGTTGGAGAGGCCGAGTTCTTCCTTGCGCCGTTGGGACTGTTCCGCCAAGGGTTTACGAATTTCTAGACCCAGAAAATTCCACTCTGGCTGAAGCTCGGCCATGGCCATGGCAAATACCCCCTTGGCGCTGCCGATGTCGATGTGCAGGGGCCGCTGGGGATGGGGAAAAACCTGATTCCAGTCGGGGAAGGTGATGGGAATCTGGTATTTTTCACTGAGTGGATTAACGTGCTGGCGCACCCGAACAACCGCCACAAGCTGACCTATTTGGTAAGACTCCAACTCTCTATCATGCCACAGCCCCCCTCGGAGATGGTTCAGCCCCCCCAGATTGGGGCCATTGCAGACCCAGCGGATGCCCCTCTCCCGCCGATCCCTTCCTCTCCGGTTGTTCCCCTGCAACCGGACGATGCCCTCGCAACGGGGATGCCGCCAACCCCCATCTATCCGCCGCCGCTGCAACCGGGAGATCGCCTTGCCGTGCTGGCTCCCAGTGGAGCCCTGCGGGAGATGGACTCTTTTAAACGAGGGCTAGATCTGTGGCGTAGTTGGGGCTTTGAGGTAGACGTACCCGCCGCTGTGAGCCAGAAGTGGGGCTATTTGGCGGGGCGCGATGAAGACCGTCGCCAAGCCTGGATGGACGCGCTAACCAACCCCGATTACAAGGCCATCCTCTGTGCTAGGGGCGGCTATGGCGGAGCTAGAGTTTTGGAACAGTGGCAATGGCCCGACCCGCTGCCGCCGAAGTGGTTGGTGGGCTTTTCGGACATCACCAGCCTGCTGTGGGGTTTGGCGAGATGGGGCATTGTCGGCATCCATGGGCCGCTGATGACGACCCTGTCCACAGAACCCGACTGGTCACAGCAGCGGCTAAAGGATATGTTGATGGGGCAACCTGTCCCCTCCATTCGGGGTCTGGGCTGGGGTGGAGGTCGGGTAACGGGGATGCTGTTACCCGCAAACTTGACCGTTGCCACGCATCTGCTGGGCACCCCCCACGAACCCAATTTGGACGGGGTGATTTTGGCCCTAGAGGATGTCACCGAAGCCCCCTACCGCATTGACCGCATGTTGACCCACTGGCGGATGATGGGCAAGTTGAACGGCGTAAAAGGCATTGCCCTAGGGCGTTTCAGCCGTTGCGAACCACCCGACAACGTCCCCAGTTTTACGGTGGAAGAGGTGCTGCGGGATCGCCTAGGGGATCTGGACATCCCCATCGTCTCTGACCTTCCCTTTGGCCACGATGGCGACAACGCCGCCCTCCCCGTGGGGGCCATCGGCCACCTCAACGGCGATCAGGGCACTCTGGCTATTCTTTAAGCACCGCGTCCCCCCATGGCAGTTCCGACTCTCTACGTTTCAATTACCAACCACGGTTTTGGCCATGCCACACGGGCAGCTTCGGTGGCGGCAACCGTGAAGACCTTGGCCCCAGCGGTGGATCTCATTTTGGCCACCACGGCCCCCAAGTGGCTGCTAGATGAGTATTTGCCCGTGGAGTACGAGTATCGTCCGGTGGCGATGGATATTGGGGTGATCCAGGCGGATAGCTTGACCATGGATTTGCCCGCCACCCTGGCAAAGCTGGATCAGATTCGCACCGAGGCCGATTATCTGATTGAAGCCGAGGCCACCTACCTCCGGCAGCGGGGAGTGACCCTAGTGCTGGCGGATATTCCTCCCCTAGCGGTGCCCTTGGCCCACGCGGTGGGAGTGCCCTGCTGGATGATGAGCAACTTTGGCTGGGACTTCATCTACCGCGCCTTTGGAGATGGCTTTGCCGAAGCGGTGGCCTGGATTGAGGGCTGGTTTGGCCAGTGCGACCGCCTATTTCGCCTGCCTTTCCATGAACCGATGGGTGCATTTCCGGTGATAGAGGATGTGGGACTAACGGGAGGCATCCCTCGCTACTCGGTCACAGAATTACGGGATCAACTGGGCCTCCACACGCCCCCGGAACGAACGGTCTTACTCACCTTTGGCGGCTTGGGCCTTCAGGCCATCCCCTACGACCATCTCAGCCGCTTCCCCGATTGGCAGTTTCTCACCTTTGATCGATCCAGTCCCGATCTCCCCAACCTGTGCCCGGTGGCTCAGCGTGGGTTGCGCCCGGTGGATGTCATGCCCCTCTGCGGTCGCCTGATTTCCAAGCCGGGATTTAGCACCTTCTCCGAAGCCTGCCGACTGGGTCTGCCCATCATCACCATCACCCGCGAAGACTTTGCCGAGGGGCCAGTGCTGGTGAACGGCCTACAAGACCATAGCTGGCACCGGGTGTTAACCCCCGACGAGTTTTTCCGAGGGGATTGGGACTTTCTGCCCGACCCCCTCCACCCGCCCCGAACCGCGCTACCCTTGCCCAAGGATGGTAACCAGGCCATTGCCGAAGCGGTGGTGGCCCATCTTTTGGCATCGGCCTAGGGGTCGAAGTGGTGGGCATTGGAGTCGTGGAATATATAGCCAATCTGTGAGATTTGCGATAGAACAGATAGAACCATAATTTTTCTAACGTTTTCGTGACATACAAGGCGTTGTGCGGATCGATGCCCACCGAGGTTTAGGCGGTTCTAGCCTCGGCGGATGGAGGGCATGGTGATGTCGCTTTAACCCAGGCGTCCTGCTTTGGGAGCTTCAGTGGGCAACATCGGCTAAGGGGCAACGATCAGGGCACAGGTTCTCTCCTTGCGTCACTCAAACCGTTTTCAGGCATTGGTCATTGTCGTTGTCAGGGTGTTTGCGCACACCTGATGATTTTGTTTTATCTATCGCTGGTTTCCTGCCAGCTTGGTTTCCCCATTTTCCATCGCTATATTTTTAAGGACAGCCCGCCATGAGTCTCTATGCCGAACTTCACCGTCACCTGGGCGGATCTGTGGTGCCCCGCATCCTCTGGCGCTATTTTGAGCGCAATCGGCCCGATCTCTCCAGCCAATTTGCCGACTATGCCGCCTTTGAACAGTTCTATACCCAGCCCCGCAAAACCCTAGCGGAATACCTAGAACTGCACACGCTAGTAGAAAGTGTGCAAACCCAGGAAGCCTTGCCCTACTTCATCTATCGCCTGATTCGCGGAGCCTACATTTTTGAAAATCTGGCCTATTTAGAACTGCGCTATACCCCCTACCTGCGTACCCCCGACCATCTGCCCCAAGCCCAGCGCATCAAGGCCATGGCGAACATCATTGAAATTGTGGGTCGCGCCAGCCAGCAGGTGGAATATCCCATCGTCACCCGCCAAATTCTCTGTATGCACTCCAGTCTGCCCTACGATGTGAACCGGGCCATTGTAGAACTAGCAGCTCAGTATCCCGAATACGTCTGTGCGGTGGATGTGGCCGGGGGCGATGCCCAGTATGTCGAGCGCATGGAGGAGTTCGTCCGCCTCTACCAACGCGCCCAGCAATTGGGCCTCAACACCACCGGGCACCTCTACGAAACCCCCGCCGGATGCCATCCCCAACTGCTGCCCTACCTAATGCGGATTGGCCACGGCATTCAGATTCCCCTGCGCTATCCCGAACTCTTGCCAGAACTGGCGGCACGGGGGCAGTGTCTCGAAGTGTGCCCCACCACCTACCTCAAAACGGGCACCCTGGAGGATATTCATCAACTCCGCACCGTGTTTGATCGCTGCTTCGAGGCCGGGGTAGACATCGCCATCTGCACCGACAATGCCGGACTGCACAACGTCCGCCTGCCCTTTGAATACGAAAGCCTGCTCACCCACGATGTGATCGGGTTTGATGCTCTCCAAGCCTGCCAAGAAGCCTCCTTCCGCCATGCCTTCGCTTGGCCCCACAACCATCCCCCCAGCGCCCTGCTGACGGATATGCTCCAGGTGGCCAATGGCCTTGGGGAACGCGAACCCGCCCTCGCCCCCGCCCTCGATTAGTCGGGATCCAGGTTTCTACTTCGGGTTAAGCTCAGTGGCCCTCACCCTAAAGCTCTCTCCCATGGGAGAGAGCTTTAGGGTGAGGGCCAACGACGCGGCTAGAAACAGATCGCTTCACCCTGGCCATCTTTGGCTTAACCCGAACTCAGGTTACGGATCATCGTGGCAGGTAGGATGCACCTACTCTACGGATCATCGGGATGCCTCAGCGTCGGGTCTGGAGATGCTTGGCCTGTTGAATCCAGGTACTGACTTGGTCGGGGCTGGGGCAGAGATCGGCTCGCTGCATGGTTTTCACATGGAGGCGCTTAATGCGGGTGTAGAGGGTGGGAGGTGCACTGTCGGCCAGTTGCGTCACCGACACAATGCCCGCATGGAGCAGCAACCCGTTGTAGGTGCAACCCACCGACGGCAACCGAGCAAGGTCAGCCAAAATGACCCATTTGGCAATGTAGCGCTCTGGCACAGCCAGGGTTTGGGCCAGGGTTTGGCGCTGGGCAACCGATTGCCCCTGGCGGCGCAGATGCTCGGTGGTGGTTAGCCCCAGGTCGGCCAAGGCTTGGGCCTGGGGAGCACTCAACCCAGGCAGGGCTTGAATCGGAAAATTAGCCAGGGTCGTCACCGCCTCATGGAGTCAACATAAACCTGCCCACCAGGGCTAAGAAAACGGCCCAGACACCCCACCCTAGGATTGGGCCATGGGGCAGAAAAGCAAGCTATACTAGTTTAGGCACATAGCCTACGGGATGTAGCGCAGCTTGGTAGCGCGCCTGCTTTGGGAGCAGGATGTCGCAGGTTCAAATCCTGTCATCCCGATTATCCATCTTTAGCGACTGTCACAGGGGCTATCCTCATCTGGGGTGGCCCTGGTTAGGATGGAATCTCAGTATGATAAGATTCCTCAAAAAATCGGAAGGCTTTATGCGCAACCTGTTTCCCCGTGCTGGTTTATCCCTGCCCTTAGCTGGTGCTGTCGCTGGCGGGGTAATGCTCGGTATGTTTGGCCTAACTCAGCGGGCTTGGGCCTTAACCGCCGAGCAAATTGCCGAAAGGTTGGCCCAAATTCCGGTGTTCATGATTTTGGATGCCCAGGGGGAACACCTCAAGGCCGTAAGCCAGACCGATGAAGCAGTACAGGCTCCCGTTGTCTTTTTAGATGGCCCAACGGCGGCAGCAGTGCTATCCCAGGTAGAGGAAGGTGGACAGGAAGCCCAAATCGAAGTGGTTGACCTGGGCAGTATCTACCGCGAGGTGGCCAACAGCGATGGAGTCGCCCCCCTGCTCTACTTTCCTATCCGCAATGAAATAGAAGTGGCGGTTGCCATTGAGCCCGAATTCCAGGGCGTGCCTCTCTTCATTCCGCGCCGGGGCGACAGCAACGCCTACCTACCCTTCGTCCAGGGCGATGAGGTCTCTCTGCCGATGTTCTTCTCCCGCGAAGATCTGCAAACCTACATTGACTGGGTTTTTGAAGATAACCCCGCCGGAGCCGAAGAAATTGTCGTGGAAGTGGTGTCCTTAGAGTGGCTACTTGCCGCCATGGCTGCCAGCGAAGATAGCGACGCCGACAACCAGTTCAGCCAAGTGCGTCTCTTCCCCTCCACCGATGTGCTGGAGTTCATCGACACTATTCGAGAACAGCAGACCCAACCCAATCCGTAGCACCCTTTCGGATTGGGCCTTAATAGCCATGCTCCGCGAGGAAGGCAAGGGACAAGGCTTCGCCCATAGGATTTGCTTCTTGACTGGAATGGCCCCGAAGCAGTTTCTCCACATACTTGCCCAGGATATCGCCCTCTAAATTAACGGCCTGACCGGGCTGGAGGTGGGGCAGGGTAGTTTCTTGGTAGGTGACGGGGATTACGGCTACGGAAAACCAGTCGCCGCTGGGGCTGCAATCGGCTACGGTGAGGCTGATGCCGTTAATGGCAATGCTGCCCTTGGGCACAATATAGCGGGCGGCACGGGCATCGGGCACCGTAAAGCTCAGGATCCAGGCATTGTCGGTCTGGGTGGCGGCTTCCAAGTGGCCCCGTCCATCCACATGCCCCGTGACAAAATGGCCACCAATTTTGCCCCCCACCCGCAGGGAGGATTCTAGATTCACCCAGCTTCCCTCCGGCAATTGGCCGAGGGTCGTCCGAGCTAGGGTTTCGGGGGAAACCGCCGCCACAAACCCCTGGGGCAGTAACGTTTCCACCGTCAAGCAAATCCCATCGACGGCAATGCTGTCGCCTAGGGCCATATCCGCCAGCAGGGGATGGGTGGGAGTAGGGTATTGCAGAGTAAGCTGGCCACTGCCGCTGTGGGAGAGGCGACCCATGGCCTGAATCAGTCCGGTGAACATGGCAAAGACGCTAAGGATGAACAAGAACAAGGGCAGCAAGGCCAGGTTTAGAATCGGCGGGGATTGGGGTACCCGTGATGACGCTATTTTTCAATCTGGCCATGAAATATGGAGCCTCCTTAAAATCTCAGTTTCAGGATGGCCCATGGGGGGTAGGATCAGGGCATACTGAGTTAGCAGGATCTCCCTATCTAGGCTACCCTGAGCCGAAGCACAACAACGTTCAGTGGGCCAACCTAGGCCGCCCCGCACACCCTGTCGGAGAAACCGTGTCCTATACCTACGGCCTAGATACCGTTTTCAGACAGACCACGACAGACGACTACTGTGGATACCCTGAGGCAGGGGGGTTATCCTGCCCATCCCTGGAGCCAAGAGGCTAAGCCAATGATTGAAATGAAAGTCGCCGGGATTGCCCTTGATGCAGTATCGCGTAGTCCTGTGATCCTCCTACGGGACACCACAGATCGGCGACAGCTTCCGATCTACATTAGCCGAGAGCAAGCGGGGTCGATTATTGGAGCCCTAGAGGATCAGGTGTCTCCCCGCCCCCTCACCCACGACCTGTTTGTCAATTTGATTGAAGATTGGGACATGACCCTAGAGCGAGTGGTGATCCATGCCCTGCGGGACAACACCTTCTACGCCCTACTCACCCTGGCGAAGGGCGAAACCCGCCGCGAACTGGATGCCCGCCCCAGCGATGCCATCGCCATTGCCCTACGCCTTGATGCGCCGATTTGGGTGATGGAAGAGGTGGTAGCCGAAGCCTCCATGCCCGTGGATCGAGATGCGGACGAGGCGGAAAAACAGGCATTTCAGGCTTTTTTGGCCAACCTCAGCCCGTCGGACTTCATTCAGCGGGGGGGGCGTTCCTCCACCAGCAACGACGCCTTTGACAGCTAGGCCCTTAACCGTCAAGCCTTTAACCGCCAAGCCTTTGGGCAAAGCTGGGATAGCTTAGTCTGGGATAGCTATTCTGGGATAAATCACGTTTCTGCGTCTGCGATGCCCATGCAATATCGGCGGTTTGGCCAAACAGACCTGCGCCTATCGGTGTTTTCCCTGGGCACCATGCGCGGGTTAGACCATCCAGGGACGTTTGAGGCGACCCTAGAGCGGGCGCTGGATCTCGGTATCAACCACATCGAAACCGCACGGGGCTATGGGCCAAGTGAGCGTTGGCTGGGAGACTGGCTGCATCGTCGCGGACGGCCCCAAAATCTGGTGCTAACCACTAAAATTCCTCCCCAGCCCAGCCGGGAGGCCATGGCTCAGGTATTGACGGATTCCCTTGAACGGCTGCGGGTTTCCAGCATCGACTGCCTTGCCATCCACGGCCTCAACACCCCAGAGCATCTCGCCTGGGTGCAGGATCCCCAGGGCTGCATGGCCGCTGTGCGTCAGGCCCAGGAAAACGGTCAGATTGGCCATGTGGGCTTTTCCAGCCACGGCCCCCGTGAGGTGATCCAAGCCGCCATGGAGACGGGCCTATTTAGCTTTGCGTTGCTGCACTACTACTACTTTTTTCAGCGCCATGCCCCGCTGATCGCCCTCGCCCAGGATCTCGACTTGGGCCTGTTTATCATTTCCCCTGGCGATAAGGGCGGAATGCTCTACACCCCACCGGAGGCGCTACGGCAGGTGTGCCACCCCTTTGACCCGTTGTTTCTCACCTATCGTTGGCTGCTAAGTCAGCCGGGGATCACCACCCTCAGCACTGGGCCAGCTTGCCCGGAGGAACTGGACGTTTTAACGGAACTTGCCCACCGCACCGATCCCCTGACGCCCTCGGAAACCGACGCCTTGGCCCGTCTGGATCAACGTCTCGCCGCCGCCTTGGGAACCGACCTGTGCCGCCAGTGCTACGAGTGCCTGCCCTGCCCGGAGACGATCTACATTCCCGAAGTGCTGCGGCTACGCAACCTCACCCTGGCCTACGATATGCAAGCCTTTGGGGAATACCGCTACCGAATGTTTGAGAATGCGGGCCACTGGTTCCCTGGACACAAGGCCAACCGCTGCACCGACTGCGGCGATTGCCTGCCCCGTTGTCCTGAAAACCTGGATATCCCCGCCCTACTGCGCGATACCCACAACCGCCTTAAAGGCCCCGCCCGCCGCCGCCTGTGGGATGACTAGGACGAGCGGGGAACCCGGGTTTCCCAATGGGGATAGGAGGTTACTGGGCCATGGCCTCTAAAACCGTTCGTTGCACCTGGGGGTGGTTCATCATAAACGTGTGCCAGACAGGCAACTGAATCACGGCATCCTGGGGCTGCATATAGGTTTCCGAAAGGGCCACCACGCCATCATTGGCCTCTTCCCCAAAGGGGCTGAGGGGGCCAGTGGGGCCACTGGTTCCGGCCACGATGGTGTAGGGGCTTTGCAGCATGGGCAAGCTGGCATAGAACTGCTGGCAGGTGAGGTTGCGGCCACATTGCCCGGTAAACCACCGAAAGGGCCACAGATTCCAGGCGAGGGGGGCCAATCGAGGGGGTTGGTTGGGGGTGCCCAGCATCACCACCTGGTGCGGTGGGGCCGAGACTTGGCCCAGACCCAGGGCGGCACGGGTGAGCACCCCACCGAGGGAATGCCCCACCACGCCGTAGGGGCCACGGTGGGCCAGGGCTTGTAGGGTATGGTTTAAGCGCTGGGCAATGGCATCGAAGTCTTCGGCAAAGGCAAAGTAGCTAAAGGGTTCGGTGTGATGTCCGGCTTGGCGCAGGCGGTGTTCGAGCAGCATCAACGAAAGGGAGGTGCGGGCTAAGCCATGGATGAGCAAAATATGCATAGAATCGGGGTTGAACGGTAGGAGTCGATGGGTCAGGGGGAATTCCTAGGGGGGCCGATGACCGTGTGGATGACGGCAATCAAGGGGATGGGGATGGGATTGGCCATTGCCGCGCCCGTGGGGCCAATTGGGCTGCTATGTATTCGGCGATCCTTGGCCCAGGGGCGGTGGATAGGGCTGGCCACCGGGTTAGGCGCGGCTACGGCGGATGGCTTCTATGGCGGCATTGCCGGATTTGGGCTCACGGCGGTGTCGGATCAGCTGATGGCGCAGGCTTGGGTGCTTCAGCTTTTGGGCGGGCTGTTTCTGGTCTACTTGGGCTGGAGCACCGCTCGATCTACCCCGGCCACCGCAGTCGCGCCAGTGACCTCACGGGGGCTGATCGGAGCCTACGGGTCTACGTTTTTGCTCACCCTCACCAATCCCGCTACAATCCTATCCTTTGTGGCCATGTTTGCGGGGCTGGGGCTGGTCTCCGCCGAGCGCGGGCCATGGGAGGCACAGGCGTTGGTGCTGGGGGTCTTCCTTGGATCGGCGCTGTGGTGGCTGTGTCTGAGCTGGGGCGTTACGTTTTTTAGCCCCTACCTCACCCCAGCCCGAATGATCTGGTTAAATCGACTGGCCGGGGCTGCTATCTTTAGCTTTGGGGGCGTGGCCCTGGGGGCGTTGCTCATCCCTTCCCCATAAACCTCATCCACCTCAGCCAGAAACCCAGTGCCCAAAACCCAGTCAACAGTGAGAGAGCAACGGTGAAACCGAGGGTGAAACAGCAGCGCAGCCGACGACGACGATCATTCCTCCATGCAAGGCGTTGGTGGGGGCTGGGGTTGGCCTGTGTTGTTCTCTGGCTGGGGTTTGGGGGGGTGGGGCGGGTGATGGCCCAAGGGCCGCTCCACCGATCTTCGGCGTTGGTCGCGCAGTCGGTACAGGACCTAGAACAACAGAGGCGTACCCTAGAGCAGCAACGCCAACAGCTTCAGGACCAGCAAAACGAGCTGGAGGGTCGCCAAAATACCTCAGAGACCAACCTGCAAACCCTAGAGCGCAGCATTGTCTATACCGCCAACCAAATTACCGAAACCGAATTTCGCCTAACCAAGGCCGAGCAAGATTTGCAACGACTGGAGGCGAACCTGCGGCAGGCGGAAACCGACTACGAAAATGTGCGGATGGCCACGGTGGCGCGGCTTCAGTTTCTCCAGCGGCAACAGGGTAGCGAGGGCTGGGCGGTACTGCTGCAAAGTCAAGATTTCAACGAATTTCTCGACCGTCAGTATCAGCTTAAGCGGGTCTATGCGGCGGATCGCCAAGTGTTGCAAGACCTGAAGGTGAAGGCCGACGAGATTCAACGCCAAAAGGGCGCTGTGGAAGACCAGAAAAACCAGGTGGCCCTCCTGCGACAGCAATTATTGTCCCAAAAGCAACAGTACGAGGCGGAAGCCCAGGAGGAAAAACAGCTCATTTCTCGGTTACAGGAGCGACGTTCGGCCCTGGAGGCAGCGGAGGCCCAACTGGAACGGGAGTCTGCACAAATTGCGGACCTGATTCGCCAACGGCTAGCGGCCCAATCCGGGGCGGTGCGGGGCACGGGGCGGTTTGTGTTTCCGGCCAATGCTCGCATTTCCAGCGGGTTTGGTAATCGAGTGCATCCCATCCTGGGCTACAGCCGCTTCCATGGCGGGGTAGATTTTGCCGCTCCCCAGGGCAGCACCATCTTCGCCGCCGACTCTGGCCAGGTGATTTTCTCTGGCTGGTATGGGGGCTATGGCCAAACGGTGATTATTGACCACGGTGGCGGCATCACCACCCTCTACGCCCACGCCAGTCGGCTCTCGGTGCAGGAGGGCCAATCGGTACAGCAGGGCCAGCCCATCGCCGCCGTGGGATCTACCGGGCTATCCACCGGGCCACACCTCCATTTTGAAGTGCGCCAAAACGGTAGCCCCGTTAATCCCATGGGGTACCTCTAGGGCGGCGATGGGGATAATCCATCCGCAGATCCCAGAGTAAACCGGGCTTTGACGGGTTCACCCTGGGGGCTGGTCAGCAAAGACACCGATTACAGCAGGTTCTCGAACTGTTTACGAAGGCGATCAAGTTCGGCCTGGGAGAGAGTTTGGCTGTCCTCTTCGGGCTTGGCGGGGGAGGGCAGGGCATCGGGATCGGCGTCGGGATCCCAGTCGAGTTCTTCTACCCGGCCTTCGGGGGGAATAGCAAGGGAACCTTCGGGAACAATCTTATAGCCGTAGCCCGCGTCGTCGCAGAAGGCTTTGATTTCCGCTTGATCCATGGCCTCCACGGTGGCCTCCGGGAAATCCTGGGCCTCTAGCATGACGGCAAAGCGGGTGGCATCGTCTTCATTCTCAAACATGAGGACAATGTCTTCGTGGTCAACCCGGAGGGTGTGGATGCCCTCATTGTCGGTACGGGCATTGAACAGAAGCACGTAAACCACCATAGCCAAACTACCCATCCGGTTACTGTAGAGGGATCCAGCCTAGCCCGTGCGTTGTCTCTACCCTGGGCTAGAACTCGACTTTAAACAAGGCTTATTCTAACGGTTTGCGGGCCTTGGGAATGGCAGAGGGCATCGGCCCATCCAAGTCTATTTCGCAACGCTCAGGGGCGCATGAGCCAAGGGAAGCAAACGGAAGCAACGGTGGACAACGGTAAGGTTGAACGTTCCCAAGGTATCGGGTAGGACACCGCCTCCCAAAATAGGTTGTGACAGAACCCTCAATTGGATGGGCATAACGGCGGGAGTTCACTAAACTGTTGGGTGTTTCGTGGTGTGTTTCACGGGGTGACGGACATGGCGGATTCCCAAGGGCCTGAATCCGAACAGCGATCGACACGATCTACGGCTGTGATCCGATGGCTGGGGGGCAGTTTGGTGGCAGGCTCGGCCCTGCTAATCGTGGGAGGAGGGGCCGCATGGCGCGGCTGGGTGTGGCTTCAGAACAACCTAACGCCCTGGCTGGAGGCCGAACTCACCACAGTGCTCAATCGTCCGGTGGAGTTGGGGGATTTGGAACAGCTCACTCTGTCGGGGGTGCGGGTGGGGCCATCGCAAATTCCGGCCACCGCCACCGACCCCGATTCCCTCTCGCTTCAGGGGGTAGAGGTGCGGATCAACCCCCGCGATCTACTGCGGCGAGAACTGATCCTCAATATCGTGCTGGATCAGGTGGATCTGTACTTGGAACAGGCGGCGGATGGGCAGTGGGTGGCCCTGGAGTTGGATTTGCCAGAGCGGGATGAGACCGACCCCGACCCTTGGATTAACGTGCAACCGGGCACCCTGCGTCTGCGCGATAGCCGAGTGGTGTTGGCACCCTATGATCGGCGCAAGGATGTGGCGCTTCCCCAAGGGCAGAACCGGGCCGAACCGCCCAGGATAGAACTCACGGATGTGTCGGGGCGGGTGGGCTTTGGCCTGGGCACAGCGGGCGATACCGGAGGCCGACGGTCAAGGATTGATCATCTCGATTTTGAGATCAACGGCACCTCGGTGGCAGGGGGTTCGATTCAAACCAAGGGGGCGGTAGAGTTGCCCAAACCCGCGACGGCGTCCCCCAGTACACATTCCCCCGGTACAACTGACCTCCGTACAACCCACCTCAGCCCTGCCGCCAATCCTTTTCCCACGGCTCTCCAAGCGATTCGGGCATGGGTCGTGGGCCTAGCGCCAGCCTGGGCACAGGGGGATACCTCGGTGGATCAACCCCTGAGAGCCAAAGCCAATGTGCGCATCCAAGATCTAACCGCCACGGACATCGTGCCCCTAGCCGAGTCGTTTCTAGAGGAGCCGCTCCCTGTTCAAGTTCCCAGCGGCACGGTCAGCGGCGCGGTGGACATCGCCCTAGGGGAAGGCCCGCCTACCGTGACGGGCACGGCACGGGTGGAGGGAGGCACTGTGGTCATGCCGGGGCTACCCAAACCGATCCAAGACATCCAGGGCGATGTGCGCTTCCAGAAACGCACCGTCATCTTGGAAAATATGACCGCACGGCTGGAGGACTTCACTGCCGCTGTCCAGGGTAGCCTCGATTTAGACCAAGGCTACAACCTGACGGGCCGGATCAACCCCTTCACCGTGGCCCAGGCCACCGAGATCTTTGGCACTGAACTCCCCGTGGCGGCGACGGGCACCTTTCTCGCCGATGTCGCCCTGGCTGGCCCCTTCACAAAGCCCGTCATCACCACGGAACTCGCCTCCCAGGGCCGGGTGGTGGTCGATCAAGTGGCCCTAGCGCAGGTGCAGGCCAAAGCCACCGTCCAGGGCCAAAACGTGATCCTGGATGGCTTTCGGCTGCTGCCGGAGGCGGGGGGAAGCCTAACGGGCAATGGCCTGTGGACGGCTGGGCCAACTCAACGGTTAACCTTGGCAATGGCGGGGAACCAACTGCCTGCCGATGCCCTAGGCCGACCCTATGGCCTGCCCGACACCGTCACCCTTGGCCCGGTGTCCCTAGAGGCCGATCTGGCGGGGCCGCTAGACAACCTCACGGGGCAAGGCCGCTGGCGGGCACCGATGGGCACCTATCCCAGCCAGGGGCGCGTGGCCTGGGCCAATCAAACCCTCGCGTTCACCGATACCTTTGTGCAGGTGGCGGGGGGCACTGTGGCGGGGAATGGTACCGTGGCGCTGGAGAGTCGCCGCTGGCAGGCGGATGTGCGGGCTACGGGGCTCTCCCTAGCGGCCCTGGGGGCGGGGGTCGCCGGGGAAGTCAATGGTCGAGGAGAACTGAGGGGGCCACTAGGGGGCAACCTGCTGGCGGAACTGGAGGGCCAGGGTATAGCCCAGGCGGTGCTGGCGGGGGGCGTGGTGAATGGTCGGGGCACCGTGGGTCAGGGTCGCTGGCGGGCCAATGTGGTGGGGCATCAGCTTTCTCTAGCCGCCTTTTCGCCCCCCTTGCAGGGCACAGGCAGCGGCCAGTTTGAGTTGTCTGGCCCCACCAAAGACCTCACCCTAGCTGCGGTGCGAGGGCAGGGGCAGCTAGAACTGTCGGACGGATTGGCCACAGCGGCCACCTTGGCCCCCCAACTGGCGGCGGTGCGAGAACCCCTGAGGGCTGATTTTGCCTGGGATGGGCAGTCGGTGCGGGTCAATCAGGCCAGCACGGCGGGGCTTCAAGCGAACGGGGTGGTGACGCCACGGCTGACAGGGCCAGGGGCACCGGGGCTAGACAACCTCGATCTCAACCTCACGGCCAGGGGGGTGAATTTAGCCGCTCTGCCCATTCCGGGCCAGGTCGTTCCGGTGGCAGGGATGGGCACCTTCGCGGGCCGATTGGCGGGCCGTCCGGGAACCTTCCGGTTGACCGGAGATGCCCGCCTGGATAATTTTGCCCTCAGTGAGGTGGCCTTTGCTACGCCATTGACGGGGCCGATCTTCTACGACCAGCGGCAGGGGTTCACGGTGGATCTGCGCGATCCCAGCCAGGGGGACATGGGGGATCGACTGCTGGCCACCAGCCAACAGGATCCCTACGACCTGAAATTTACCCTGCGCCGTGGCCCCACCCTCGCCGATGGCCATATCCAGGGCAGCGATCTCTTCGCCACCCTCACCAACCTGCCCCTGGATGACCTGCGCCTACCCCAGGGCGGCATTGAGGGGGTGGGTACCGTTAGCGGCACCGTAGCATCAGCGGTGATCAGCGGCAACTGGCGTGAACCGAACCTCCAGGCCCAGTTTGACATCGTCGATCCAGGGTTGGGCTACCTTACCCTGGCTAGTATCCAGCCCACGGATAACCCAGACGATACGGCGGACGATACGGCGAACTTAGACGACGACAGTCCAGAGAACTTGGCAGTGCGCTACGGACGCCTGCGGGGCACCCTACGCTATGCCAACCAGACCGTTAGCCTGGTCGGGGGGGAACTAATCAACGCCTCGGAGCGCAGCCGCTACCTGCTTAGCGGCACCTATGCCCTAGATGGTTCCCAACGGGTCAATGGCGAGCTAGTGGTAGATAACGCCCAGATTCAGGATCTTTTGGTGACCTTTAAGATTTTTGAGCTGTCGGATCTTCGGCTAAACCTGCTGAAACCGCCCGCCTGGTACCAGACGGTTACCCCCGCCAAATTGGCCAACTTGGAAACAACCCAGGTAGGCGACCGCCATGCTTCCTTTTTAGATCAACTGCGGCGCTTTTCAGAGGTGCTGGCCCTCCAGGATATCCTCGACGCCGAGGCCGAAGCGGCTGTGATGCCCCCCTTGGAAGGGTTGGAAGGCAGCTTTTCGGGAACGGTGAAAGCCCAGGGGACGTTGCCTCGACAGGTACAGGTGGATATGGACTTGGTCGGCTCCAACTGGCTGTGGCGCGATCCCCGCCATCCCTCCGGCATTGGCTACCGTCTGGATAGCTTCCTGGCCCAGGCCACCTACCAAGACGACCTGATCAGCCTGCGGCCCATCCGATTGGTCAGCACCTTCCCCAGCGACGACCCTGAAAATCCTACGGTGGCGACGGCGGAACTGAACGGCGACTTCAGCCTCAACCCCGACGATGTGGGGGATCGCACCCTGCGCCTCAACATTGACGATCTGCCCCTGGCGGCGGTGCGTCGTCCCCTGCGCATTCCCGACACCTTCGATGGTGTCATCAACGCTGGAGCCTCCCTCACCGGGGGACTGGCTGACCCCCAGGTGCGCGGACGACTGGCGGTGAACGACGCCACCATCAACCGCCAACCCGTTGATGTCGCCTCGGCGGATTTCCTGTACCAAGCGGCCCGCCTCAACCTGCGTAGCAACGTCGCCATTGAGGATCAGGTCGATCCCCTCACCCTGTTGGCCAGCGTTCCCCTGCCCCTACCGGGCGGCAGTTCGCTGCCCAGCCAAGACTCTGTCACCGTGCGGCTACGGCTCAAAGATCAGGGCTTTGCCATCATGAACCTCTTCACCCAGGCGGTGACCTGGGAGGAAGGACAAGCGGAACTGGCCCTCAATGTGGATGGATCTTGGCCTGTGAATCAACCCATTGAGGATGCCCTGACCTCCCTGGTGGTGTCGGGAGCCGCCAAGTTTGACGGGGTCACCCTCAGTTCCCGGAGTTTGCCAGAACCCCTGACTAACCTGCGGGGCGATGTGGTGGTGGTGGAAGGCCAGGGCGCGGAGAACTCCCTTTATTTCAACGGTCTGGCACTGGATTTCCAAGACGTTCAGGGAGACTTTAGTGCTGGACAGATTGCCGCCCAGGGCCAACTTAAGGTGCTGCCTTCCATCTACGATATTGCGCCTGGGGTGGTGGGTCGCCCCTTGGCCACCCCAGGTGACGATACAGAACCCCAGGATGATCGCTTCCGCCTCACCCTCGACAACATTGCCCTCGACCTACGCAATGCCGCTGGCACCTACAACGGCAAACTCGATGGCGACGTGCGGGTGGATGGCAGTCTCTATCTGCTGGAGCCCATCGTTTCTGGCAACCTGCGCCTCTCCAACGGTATTCTCACCCTGCCCGAATCCCAGGATGAAACAGCCCTTTTGGGTGGAGGTGGTTTTGGCAGTGCCAGCCCCAGCGTGTATCAACCCCTGCCCCCGGTACTAGAGGATTTCTCCCTCACCCTAGCCGACAACGTGCGTCTGGCAATCCCCAACTTGGTGGATGTGAGTGTCCGAGGCGATCTCAACCTTGTGGGCACCGTGCCGGATATTCGGCCCGATGGTCGGATTATGATGCCCTCAGGGCGGATTAACCTGTTCACCACCGAATTTCGCCTCACAGGCGACGAAAACTACGCTGAATTTAGCGCCAACGACGATGTCATTGATCCCTACCTGGTGGCCAACCTCTCGGGGGCAGTGTCCGACACCCTCAGCAACAGCACCAGCCTGTCCGCCGCCACCCCCTTCCCCCGCAACGAAATCATCGATGACCCGATCAGCCAACTCGGCCTCACCCAAAACGGCGTCCAAACCATCCGCATTCGGGCCAATGTCAACGGTCGGGCCAGCCGAGTGATTCAGCTTCAGGGCGTGGAACTGTCTAGCACCCCTCCCCGATCCGAAGGCGAAATTATCACCCTGATCAGCAATGAGTTCCTCACCGCCCTAGAATCCACCCTCGGTAGCGTCTCTGGCGGTGGCGATAACTTCCAAGGGCTGTTTGCCTTTGCCGGATCCGCCATCCTCAACCGTATCCAAAACCTGATTGGGGCGGGCCTAGACAACACCGAACTGCGGCTCTACTCTGCCTCCCCCCCTGGGTCGCAGCAGGTGGATGTGGGCGGCGAGGTGAGCTTTAACGTCTCCCCCAGCCTGGGGCTATCGGTGCAGAAGGTCTTTACCAATGTCACCCCCGTCCTCTTTGGGGTGCGCTACCGCATCACCGACCAGATCACCGTGCGGGGCATTACCAGCTACGAGCAGTTCAACGAAAACACCGGGGCCATTGTGGAATTCCGGTTCTGAGGATGGGCATAGCCACCGCACTCCCAAGGCGTTTGCCCAGAGAGAAAGGCGATGGCGTACTATAGAATGATAACGATTATCATTCACTGAAAACCATGGTGAACCAACGTAATTGGGGTATGGGGCTAGGGCTAGCGGCTGTCGTGCTGGGGGGCTGTGCTGTTCAGGACGGCGAGGTCTCGGAGGTGGCGATTGATCCCGCCGAGCGGCCCCAGGTGGTGGCCACCAGCGGCGTCCTGTGCGATCTGGCTCGGCAGGTAGCCGAAGACACCATCACCCTGACCTGCCTGCTGGCACCAGGGCAAGATCCCCACACCTACCAAGCTCGCCCGTCGGATCGGCAAGCGGTGGATACCGCCGATCTCGTCCTCTACGACGGCTATGATTTTGCTCCCTCCGTGCTGAGTGTGGTGGTGTCTAGCCGCAATCCAGCCCCCAAGGTGGCCGTTCTAGAGGCGGCGGTACCTAATCCGTTGATGGGGCAGGCCCACGATCACGATCACAGCCACGATCACGATCACAGCCACGATCAGGGCCACAGCCACGACCACGAGGCCGAGCCAGGTAGCCACAACAGCGCCGCCGAAAAGGAGCAGGACGCCGATCATTCCCACGACCACGATCAGTCCCACGATCAGGATGCCAAGGCCAGCGACCCAGCAAGCCCAGCCCCAGCGGCCTCGGTCGTAACCTCGACGGGGAATGACGCCGATCTCGTGCCTGACCCCCACGTTTGGCACAATGCCCGTCACAATGCCGCCCTAGCCGAGGTCATTGCCGAGGCCTTGGCCCAGGTTAACCCCGATCAGGCTAGCCGCTACCAGGCCAAGGCAACCCAACTGGCCGATCAGTTCATCGCCCTAGACGACTGGATCCAGACCCAAGCGGCGACGGTACCAGCCCAAAATCGTCGTCTCGTGACTACCCACGATGCCTTTCGCTACTTTGCCGAAGCCTACGGATTCGAGGTCAAGGGGGCACTGAGCGGACTTAACACCGATGCCCAACCTTCTCCTAAGGCACTGACCGCGTTGGTGGATCAAATTAAAGCCGCAACCGTGCCCGCCATCTTTGCCGAATCCACTACTAACCCGGCCCTGATTCAAACCGTCGCCAACAATGCGGGCGTGGCCGTCGCTGATCAGCCCCTCATGGTCGAGGGGCCAGGTGATCCAGACAGCGTGGCTCCTAACACCCAGGCCATGCTGGTGGTCAACACCTGCACCATCGTGAATGCCCTGGGGGGCACCTGCCAAACATCAGAGGCTCCGCTGACGCCCTAGGGCCCTGCTAAGGCTCAGAAATAACCCCCTCAGGTCGATAACGTTGATTCAGCCCGTGGCTGGGCTAAGGGACTGGATGTTCTGACCCTGGCTCCCCTTCTCCCTCAGGGAGAAGGGGTTGGGGGATGAAGGCCAAGACTGGACGCTCGATTCATGGGATGACGCTTAGAGGAAGGCTTGATAGTTTTGCCCTAGGTAGAGGGCTCGTTCGGCCTTGCGGCGGCGTTCTAAACCCGCCATCACCCGCCCCCCGGCATAGACCCACTTGAGGAATTCGTTGGCGGCTCCGGCGGTGTCTCCGGCATTGTGCTTTTTCAGCAGGGTGGAGGTTCGCAGGTTGTTTGGCCCCACATTAAAGGTGAAGGACACTAGAGCGGCAAATTGGTTGCTGGTAGGGGAGCGGGTGACGGATTGGGTGACGGCCCGCTCAAACAGCAACAGGTCGCGCTTGAGGATTTCTTCGGCCTGGGCAGCGGTAATTTTGAGGCCGGGGTAGACCTTGGGATCGCCCGCCGCTGAGGTGTGGCCGTAGCCAATCGTCCAGGGTTCGCCGCCCGTGCCGGGATCGGGGTAGGCGGTGGTCGCGAGTCCTTCAAAGGCTTTGATCACCGCGAGGCCAGCGGCATTGATGCGGCTGTTGGTGGTGCGGGCCGTTTTCACCGTGGGCTGGGGAGCCGGGGGCGGCATGGGCTGGGGCTCTGGGGCTCCGGTGCCAATGGCCACGGTCATGGCGCGGGGGTAGTCTTCGCGGGTAAACCAAGCTTTCAGGCTCGCGATATTGACCACCTTTTCCTTGGGGTTGTTTTGGGAAGGATACTTGGTGATGCGAGAAATCCAGTAGCCGCCCTGCATTAGATAAATGGCGATGTCAGTTTCCTTAATCCAGGTGCTCACGGGTGTTTCCCCTACTCCACATATCCGAAATTTACAATACTTTCCCAAACATGGGCCAAGGACTTTGGAGAAGGACTTTGGATATCGTGGGCCACCCCCGCCCCAGGGCTACGGCTTATCCCCATCTTGGCTCTATCTGTAACTCCTGGGGAGATCCCCCTCAATCCCCCTTTTCAAGGGGGACTTTGAATCCAGTTCCCCCCTTAATTAAGGGGGGCTAGGGGGGATCAACCCTCGGAGTAAAGCGAAATAGAGACTTATGGATAAGCGGTAGCTTGAAAAGGGGGGCAGGGGAGATCTCCCCTAAAGCCAAGCAAAATAAAGACTGATGTCCAAGCAGTGGCCGCCCCATGCAAGGGCCAAATGCGATGGAATGTAACGGAAGCCCCAGACAGTCCGGCAGTCAGTCGTTAAGATGGTCGGAGTATTCTTCTCCCAATCCATTGCTTTCGTAACCGACGCTTCTGTAACCGACGCTTCCGCGACCCACGCCCCATCACCTACGCCCCATAACCTATGGCTTTGCTCTCAGCGACCGCTGACCCCTCCACCATCCTGGTGTCTCCCACCATTCGCCGCCTATCCAATGGCCTGACAATCATTGCCGAGCAAATGCCCCTGGAGGTGGTGAACCTCAGTCTGTGGCTGCGGGTGGGGTCGGCGGTGGAAAGTAACGCCATCAATGGCATGGCCCATTTTTTAGAGCACATGATTTTTAAGGGCACCGCCGATTTGCCCTGTGGCGAATTTGAACGACGCATTGAAGAACGGGGAGCCGTGACCAACGCCGCCACCAGCCAAGACTACACCAAGTACTACATCACCACCGCCCCCAAAGACTTTCGAGCCTTGGCCCCACTCCAAATTCAGATGGTGGTTGCCCCTCGCCTCAGCGAAGCCGACTTTGAGCGGGAGCGCCCCGTCATTTTGGAGGAAATTCGCCGCGCCGACGACAACCCCCGTCGCCGCACCTATGCCCGATCCATGGAACTCACCTTTGAGCGCTTGCCCTACCGCCGTCCGGTGCTGGGGCCAACCGAAGTAATTGAAGCCCTGGCTGTGGATCAAATGCGCGACTTCCATGGCACCTGGTATCAGCCCCAAAGTATTACCGCCGTGGCCGTGGGCAACCTCCCCGTGGAGGAACTGATCGCCACCGTGGCCGAGGGGTTTGAACAGGCCATCCCCCAGCGGGGACGGCAGCGCCCCCCCTCCATGGATCAGTTCAAACCCCTCCTGGACTACGCCGGAGAGACTCCCTTTACCACCGTTCAGCGCGTCGTCCATCTCGATCCCACCCTCACCCAGGCCCGCCTCACCCTCACCTGGCGCGTGCCCGGTTTGGTAGACCTCGACGATACCTACGCCCTGGATATCGTGGCCTCGGTGCTGGGGCGGGGGCGCACCTCTCGCCTCGTCAGCGACCTACGGGAAGACCGCAAGCTCGTCAGTAGCATTGGCTGTAGCAACATGACCCTGGCCTACCAAGGCGCTTTCATGGTCTCCGCCAAACTCGACCCCGACCACCTCGATACCGTGGAACAGGCCATCACCGACCACATCCAAACCATCATCGACACCCCCGTCAGCCCAGCGGAACTGCAACGGGTGCAAACCCAGGTGGCCAACCGCTTCATCTTCGCCAACGAAACCCCCAGCGACCGGGCCGGACTCTACGGTTTCTACCACACCCTCACGGGCAACATCGCCGATGGCCTCCACTACCCCAGCCACATCCAACGCCTCACGGTCGCCGATGTGCAGCGGGCCGCTCAACAATACCTCTCCGCCCAAGCCTACGGCGTATCCATCATCCAACCCAATTAAATCCATGGGGAAGCTAATGATGCCAACTAAGGCATGACCAACCACCTCCTAGGAATAGAACCAAGGTTGAACGTAGGTTAGCCGATGCCCCAACCTACAGGTTTTTAGGGCTTGCGAATACCATAGGGGAAACGCCGCCGGAATTGTTGCCATGACCGACGCCCCCTTTTCTGGCATGGGCCACAATAGAAGGCAACCTGCCGCCGCTACCCGCCCATGACTCAGCCGCCTGATCCCACCCCCCAAGACCGCATTGCCGAAATTGTGCTGAAGGTGATTGCGGCTGGAGGGCTTACCGTTGGTGGAGCAGGGGCATTTTGGCAAATTTTGAAGACCGATGGCAGTATTCCCAAGGCGATTGCGTCGGGGGTGATTGGTCTGGGCATTGCCTACGGAGCCAAGCTTTTGATGCCCATCCATCGGGGTAATGAGGAACGACTGGGGAAAGCTGGGGAGTCTGTGAACCAAGCTATTGACCGCACCACAGAACAGGTGATCACCCGTGCTACGGGGTTTGAGGATTGGTATCTGCAATGTCAGGCGTGGGATTGCCAGTCCTATCGTCCTGAGGGGGTGGCCCAACGGGAAGGAATTTTTGCGCCGCTACTGGAGGAAGTCTTTGTCCCCTTGGCTCTCGATCTCAGTGGCACGCTGCCGGGGTATAAATCCGTTCCTAGGGACTTGGACATTCAAGACCTAGAACGACTCAATAACCGCAACATTTGGGATTTTCTCAAACAGGCAGAAACCACCCGTCCCTATCGTCAGTTGGTGATTTTGGCCTGGGGTGGCTATGGCAAAACCACCCTGCTCAAACACATTGCCTACATCTACGGCACCAAGCAGCACAGCCGCTATGGGGTCAAGCGTCGCATTCCTGTTTTGCTAACGCTGCGAAAGAAAGAATACCGCACCCTCTTAACCCAAGAGAATGCCCCCGACCTGCCCACCCTCATCACCCAGCACCACATTCCTGGTTTGCCGAAGGAGGGCCAAGACCGGACGGTGCCAGAAAATTGGGCCACGGATATGCTGCGCCGGGGAGAGGCCGTTATTATGCTGGACGGGTTTGACGAGGTGGCCAAAGACCAGCGCCCCGCCGTTGCCGACTGGATTAACCGCCAAATGCGGCTCTACGGCAACTCTATTTTTATCGTCACCTCCCGGCCCAAAGCCTACCGCAACCAAGATGCCGCCCACCGCCTAGAACTGTCTACCCCGCTGTGGGTGCGAAACTTTGACGACATCCAACGCCGAGACTTTGTTACCCGTTGGTATCAGTGCCAAGAACGCTATGCCGAAGGCGGCAGAACCACCCCGGATGTGGTGCAACTGGCCAACCAGAACGCCCAAGACCTGCTAGAGCAGATCGAAAGCCGCCAAGAACTCAAAGACCTAGCCAAAAATCCGCTGCTGCTGAACATGATCGTCACCTTCCATCGACGGTATCCAGGGGCAAAACTACCCCAGCGACGGGTGGAGCTTTACCAAGAAATTTGCCAACTGCAACTAAAAGACCGACCCCGTGCCCGCCAGCTTGATACCTTGCTGACCCAGTGCGACGCCCAAGCCATCCTGCAAAGAGTTGCCCTGTACATGATGGAGCGGCGGATCGAACGGATTCCCCACGAAGACTTGTTATCTTGCGTTGCCTATGGCCTAGACCAGGAGGAGGAATCCCCAGCAGAATCCCTAGAGGAATCCCTAAATGCAGAGGAATTCATTGAACAAGTTACTCAAATTAGTGAACTGCTGGTACAGCAAGAGGACGAGTACGAATTTGCCCACCTGAGTTTTCAAGAATACCTGGCCGCCGCCGAAATTGCCCGTACCAAACGAGAGAACTTGCTCTACGACCGCTTTGCCGATGATTGGTGGAAACCCACTATTTTGCTCTATGCTGCTCAGGTTAAACCCGCCCAACTGTTGCGGCAAATGCTATCCCAAGGATTCACAGACCTAGCTTACACCTGTTGGCAAAGCACCACCAAACGCCTAGATTCCGCTCTCGAAGGGGACCTCAAGGTGCTACAGCAAACCATTACTACCTCCCGCTATCAACAGCTAGAAGAATTGCTAAAAGCTGTCCAATGGCGCGAGGCCGATCAGGAAACCTATCGCCTGATGATTACCACCGTGGGCAAAGAAGAAGGCCAATGGTTTGATCGCAAAGACCTAGAAGAATTTCCCTGCGAAGACCTGCGAATTCTGGATCAGCTTTGGGTGAAACACAGCAACGGCAAGTTTGGCTTTAGTGTGCAAAAGAAAATCTGGCAAGAGTGCGGTGGCCCGATGACCTATGGCAGGGAGTGGGATGACTTTTGTCTTAAATTGGGGTGGCAAGATCCTACTTTTAGCGGCTCTCCCTGACTGGGTGTGTTACTGATTATGAACTTCCTAGGCAGGCTAAT
>JBBAWV010000039.1:0-36346 GCA_040396995.1 Nodosilinea sp.
TGGGGGGATCTGAAGCTAAACAAGCTTGTACCTCACTAAAGCGAGAACCGCTATAGGCTTCCAGATCAGAAGGAGTCTTCACGGATCCTTGGATAGAGCTTTGAGATGAGAGCATGTCGCAGGGGCGAAAGGGCAGGGTTCCTGTGCCCCCAGCCCCAGGGATGTTCACCGAGGGTGATGGCTCACGTTCGGTAGTTGCCCTAAACAGATCGGCAATCCTCCCTCCACCCTGCCGTAATAGCCGACTAAAAAAGTGCGCCCCCACAAGAATCGACCACCAAAACAGTGGGCTTTTCTCAGGGAAACGCACTCTATTCATGATTTCGGGTTGTTGAGTCTGGTGCTGCGACACCCAATTCGCACAATCTAAATCGTGGAAGCCGCAGCCGTCGCAAGTTCCTGGTTGCGATCTTCGATTACCTTATCGATCAACCCGTAGGCCGCCGCTTCTTCGGCGGACATGAAGTAGTCGCGGTCGGTGTCTTTTTCGATTTGGGCGATGGGTTTGCCCGTGTGGCGGGCCATCATTTCGTTGAGTTCCTGGCGCACCCGCAGGATTTCCTTGGCCTCAATGGCAATGTCGCTGGCCTGAAGGCGTTGCCGCCCGGTGCCGCCCATGGGCTGGTGGATCATAATCCGGGAGTGGGGCAGGGCCAACCGCTTACCGGGGCTCCCCGCCGCCAGCAGAAATGCCCCCATGGACGCGGCCAGACCCAGGCAGATCGTCACTACGTCAGACTTGATGTACTGCATGGTGTCGTAGATGGCCATGCCCGCCGTTACCGAACCGCCGGGGGAGTTGATGTAGAGATAGATGGGCTTGCTGTTGTCGTCGGAATCGAGGTACAGCATCGCCGCCACAATGGAGTTGGCCAGGGTATCGGTGACTTCTTGCCCCAAGAAGATGATGCGCTCTTGGTTGAGGCGGGTGTAGATATCAACCCACTGGCTGTATTGGCTACCGGGAAGACGATAGGGAACCTTGGGAGTACCGATGGGCATAGCGTTTTTGCAACCTTAAAAATGAGAAACAACGTAGGCTTTGAAGGAATAACGTAGGGTGGGCACTGCCCACCATGGCAGTCTTGTGTGGATACGTTAGACCAAAATTTAGGCGACTCCAGCGGCCATTTTGGGCAGTTCTTTGCGGCTTTCTAAAACCCGGTCGATGATGCCGTATTCCTTGGCCTCTTGGGGGTTCATGTAGAACATCCGATCCGAGTCGCGCATCACCTCATCGATGGATTTACCCGTGCTGCGGGCCAAAATTTCCATCATGGATCGCTTGTTGTCGATCACTTCCTTGGCGCGAATTTCGATGTCGGTGGCTTGGCCTTGGGCACCGCTGCGGGGCTGGTTCAGCACAATGCGAGCGTGGGGCAAGCTGGCTCGATAGCCCTTGGTACCCGCCGCCAAAATCACCGCCGCCGAGCCCATCGCCTGACCAATGCAGATGGTGTGGACGGGGGGCTTGATATAGTTCATGGTGTCGCAGATGGCAAAGGCTTCGGTGTCGTAGCCGATCATGTTGCCGTCGTACCAAGAGGTGCCCGTGGAATTGATGTAGAAAAAGATGGGCTTGTCGGGATCGTCAAATTGCAGGTAGAGCAACTGGGCGATGATCAGTTCGGTCACGTCAATGCCCACCTGTTGCTTGATGTCGTCGCCCGAAAACAGGGGCAGACCCAGGTACACAATCCGCTCCTTCAGCAGCAGGGAGGGCAAATCTGGGGGCGGCGTGCGATACATGGCATCGCCATAGTAGGGGGCTTGCACAGCTTTAATTTCCATACTCATAGACCAAACCTGCCCAAATACGGGTTTTTAACAGTGTAACGCGCTTGCGAACTGGGTTCTACCCAATCTCTAGCGGTCGGCCTTGAGCCCTTGCTGAACGGGGTCGAAGCCGGGGGGAAAGTGGGTTTCATCGGGATCGTAGTCAGCCTGGTGGAACTGGGCAGCGGTGATCGTAGCCGTGCGCAGGTTGGTGCCGATGAGCATGGCTCCCCGTAGGTCAGCTTCGGTCAGGTTGGCGTCACCGAGGGTGGCATAGCTGAGGTCGGCTCCGCGCAGGTTGCTCCCGCTGAGGTTGGCCCCTCCAAAATCGGCATAGCTGAAGTCACACCCCTTCAGGTCGGCCCCCGTGAGGTCGGCTTCGGCCAAAATGACGTATTCAAAGTTACGCTGGCCAGCCGCGTAAGCCTTCAGCAGATCCGCTGCCGTGGCAATTTGGGAAACAGGTACCAAGGGGGTCGTCATGGCAGATTCTCTCACTCGCCCCTCTAGCTTAGGCGGTCTAGGGCACCCTGTACCAAGCTCTTAACTATCCGTTTAGGGAGGGAATCCGGCGATCCGTTGGTGGGCAAGTTTTGTTACGTTATGAGACGACCCCTTGCTATTTCCCTCGCCCTTGGCGGTCTAGGGCGTATGTCCCCGTCGCGATTACCATGGCCCCTGTTTCGCCAACGCTCCTCGATGCTCCGCTTGCCCTGTCGCCCCTAGCCCTGGCCTCCGGGCTGTTGCACCTGTCTGGGGTGTCCATAACTATCACCGGACACCATCGCCTGCCAACCCACCAGCCCATGGTATTGGTGAGCAACCACCGCAGCATTATGGATGCCCTGCTATTGATGCAGGCGGTAAATCGTCCGGTGCGGTTTGCCTGCCATCACTACATGGGCCAAGTGCCCGGTTTGCGCGAAGTGGTGCAAGCCCTGGGCTGTCTCCCCCTTGACCCACCCGAACGGGGCCAGCGGGCGTTCTTTCGTCGGGCCTGCCACACCCTCAGCCAAGGCGGGGCCGTGGGCATTTTCCCAGAGGGGGCGGCTCCCATGGTGCAACCCACCAGCCCCCAGCACCTCGGTAGCTTCCATCGGGGCTTTGCCCATTTGGCCCTCCGCGCCCCCGTCGATCATCTGGCGATTGTGCCCGTGGCCATTGCCTCTCGCCAAGAGTGGAACAGTGCCGCCATCCCCCTCCGCTGGCTGAGCTGGTTTGACGCCACCGAGCCCCTGTTCCAGCAATCGGGCTGGCACCCCGCCGTGGTGTATCGGTCTGTGGATGTGCGCATTGGTCGCCCCATTCGCATGGATGCCGCCCTGCGCTCCCACTATCGGCGGAAGGGAAACGACGCTCTGCTGAACGACCTCACCCACGGCTGCCACGAGGAAATTTCTACCCTGCTACGGACTACGCCTTAACGGCTCTATCCTGCCAGACTCCGCCCCGGTTCCTCCTTTCCGTTGGGTTCTGCGTCATACCCCGAACCCGATACCCATGGGCGAGGAGACCTCGCCCCTACCCGACTCCCGATTCCCGATACCCATGGGCGAGGAGACCTCGCCCCTACCCGACTCCCGATTCCCTATGCCTACCGTCCTACAGTTGTTAACCCCCACCGAAGCCCAGCCCCAGAAGCCGCTGTTGGTCTACCTTCCCGGCATGGATGGGTCGGGGCGGCTGTTTTCAGCCCAGGTTCCGGCTCTGCATTCCCATTTTGAGGTGCGCTGTTTGGCCCTGCCCAGGGAAGATCGAAGTACGTGGGAGCGCTTGGCCGATCAGACCATTGCCCTGGTTGCAACGGTCGCTGCCGGACGCCAAATCTACCTCTGCGGAGAGTCCTTTGGGGCTTGCTTGGCGCTTCAGGTGGTGGCTCAGGCTCCCCAATTGGCCCATCGTTTGATTTTGGTCAACCCAGCTTCGGCCTTCCATCAGCTTCCCTGGCTGCACTGGCTGGGGCAGATTACCCCTTGGGTGCCGCCCTCGGTGTTGCCCTGGTCTACCTTGGGAAGCTTGCCCCTGTTGGCCAACCTTAGCCGCGTTGCCCCCACCCAGCGTGAACAATTACTGGGAGCGGTGCGAGCGGTGCCCCAGCCTACGGTGGCTTGGCGCATGGCATTGCTGGCCCAGTTTCAACCCAATGCCCTACCCCTATCGGTGCAGACTCCACCGACACTCATCGTCGCGGCCCTGGCGGATCGCTTGCTGCCTTCATTAGAAGAGGCTCAACGCCTAGCCCAACGGTTGCCCCAGGCCCAGATTTACCCCCTACCCCACAGCGGCCATGCCTGTCTGCTAGAGCAAGAGGTCAACCTAGGTCGAATTCTGGCTAGAACGGGGTTTCTGCCCCGCTCTAGCCCAGTTTTGGCCTAATTCCAAGTAATCCAAAAGTCCAGCCAAGCTAGGAGGACTCGCCGCCGAGGTAGGGCTGGAGGTCGCCCTGGAGACGATGGCGGGCGCGGGCAATGCGGGATTTGACGGTGCCGAGGGATACCCCGGTGATATCGGCAATATCTTCGTAGGCCAAGCCCTGAATTTCCCGTAGCACAATGGCGGTACGGAAGACCTCCGGCAGGTCGGCAATGGCTTGGTGCAGGTGGGTGTAGAACTCTTTGGTCATCAAGGTGTCCACCGGGCCGGGTTCGGTGGAGGGAACGTCCCACTCGATAGATCCGTCCTCTAGGTTGAGGGGCGCATCCAAGGATAGGGTGGTGCGGGTTCGCTTGCGACGGCGCAGTTCGTCGTAGAACAGATTGGTGGTGATGCGGCTCAGCCAACCCTTAAATTTGGCGGGTTCGTTCAGGCGACGAATGTTGCGATAAACCCGAATCCACACCTCCTGAGACAGATCGGCGCGGTCGGGCCAGTCGGGGGCGAGGTGGTAGAGTAACTTATCCACATGGCCCTGGTAGCGACGCAGCAATTCGGCAAAAATGGCCCGGTCGGGGCGCAACCGCTGCTGACAGAGGGCCACCAGTTCGGAGTTGGTGAGATCACTAGGGCAAGCTGACGCCTTGGAACCTCTGAGGGGGACAGACCAAGTAGAGAACATAGGATGACTCATTCCTTCTACAGTGACGCCGTTAATTCAGCGCAGTTGATAAACAGCAGAGATGATGTAGACCCGTTGCAACAACGGCGATGGCTCCTCACTGGGCCTCTGGCAGGCTTGTTCGTATTTTGACTGGGCGACTCGTGGTCCATCGTGCCCCTTGTGCCTGTGCTTGGGTTGGCACAAGGGACGACAGAGGCTGGTTAGCCCTCGACAGGTGGAGACACCCTGCGGCACCCAGACCTGGGCGATGCTGGTTACCGCCATGGGTAAGGGCTACCGCTGTTAAGGCCGTTGTCAGGGATTGATGAGTTATGGGTTAGGCGTTCTGACACTTTGGCTACGGTTTTTCCGGCGGCAGCGTGAAGCATCGTCCGGTGAAGCGATCCTTTGAGTACAACCCCTGGGGCGTTGGTTGCATCCCCAGAATGAAGGCGCGGCCTTAAGGGGCGGGGGTTTGCCATGAGTGCAGAATACTTGGCCCTAGCCGTAAAAATGCCCAGCCTCACGGGCCAAAATACCTGTCCCCCAGGCTATACAGAACTTCAACGGCTGAGTGGGATGTCGTTTTCGGGACTGAGTACCGGACTAATAGTTTTAGTGAATTTGGATAGGGCAATCCCCAAATTGCGGCCTTTGGGACGTTGCTATAAGCAGAGAAAACCACGCCCTGCTGGATCGCGTCGAAGCCCTCGAATCCTAGGGGTGCTACCTCTAACCCCGCCCCTCTACCCCACGGACGCTCGTGCCATGATTGCCATTAACGACACCACCCTCCGCGATGGAGAACAGGCTGCTGGCGTGGCCTTTGGTCTAGAGGAAAAAGTGGCCATTGCCAAGTTTCTCGATGCCATTGGCGTACCGGAGCTAGAGGTGGGCATTCCCGCCATGGGCCAAGATGAAGCCAAGGCCATTCGCGCCATGGTTGATCTGGGCCTAAACGCTCACCTGCTGGGCTGGAATCGGGCCGTTCTGTCGGATATTCAAGCCTCGATCCACTGCGGCCTCAAGCGCGTCCATATTTCCATCCCGGTGTCTGACATTCAGATTCAGGTAAAATTTCAGGGCCGCTGGCGAGCCATGCTAGAGCAGTTGCGCGATGCCATCACCTTTGCCCTAGACCATGGTCTAGGGGTGAGCCTTGGCGGGGAAGACGGATCTCGCGCCGATGAAAGCTTTTTGCTGGATGTGGCCCAATATGCCCAGGAATGGGGGGCGTTTCGGTTCCGCTTTTGCGATACCGTCGGCATCCTCGACCCCTTCACCACCTACAACAAAGTGGCCAAGCTGGTGACGGCTCTGACGATTCCGGTGGAAATGCACACCCACAACGATTTCGGTTTGGCCACCGCCAACGCCCTGGCTGGAGTGCGGGCCGGGGCCACATCGGTCAATACCACCGTCAACGGTCTGGGGGAACGAGCGGGAAACGCCGCCCTCGAAGAAGTGGTGATGGCAATGAAGCACCTCTATGGCGTCAAAACGGGCCTCAAAACCCAGCATTTTCTAGAGCTATCCCGGCTGGTGGCCAAAGCCGTCAACTGTGATGTCCCCCCCTGGAAGGCCATCGTAGGCGATAACACCTTTGCCCACGAAGCGGGCATCCACGCCCACGGGGTGATGCAAAATCCCAGCACCTACGAACCCTTCGACCCCCAGGAAGTCGGTCGCCAGCGTAGTTTGGTAATCGGCAAACATTCCGGTCGCCACCTGATTGAGCAAGTCCTGTCCACCCAGGGCATCCACCTCGACCATACCAACAGTCAGTCCGTGCTGGATGAAGTTCGCCATCGCGCCGTTTCCCTCAAGCGCAGCCTCACCGTTGATGAACTCCTCAGTGTCGCCGCTGGTCAAGGTTAGATCGGCCTCATGAAACGGTTGGAGAATCCCCCCTGCCCCCCTTAAAAAGGTGGGGAGTCCGCCCCTCCCCACTCTCCACTCCCCACTCCCCCCTGCCCTATGAAAGTCATGCTTCGCACCAACGCCGCTGGTCATCTCTTGGTTTATGTGGCCAAGAAAGATCTCGAAGAAGAGGTGGTTTCCCAAACCCAGAGGGACAATGCCCAAATCCTCACCCTGTCTAACGGCTGGGAACTAGAGGTGAAGGGACTGGGTGACCCGATTCAAACACCCCAAACCGTGGATGCCCGCAAGCTGAACTGAGATAAGGAGATACCCATGGCTACAACGACTCTGCCCCCCTGGATGTTTAACCTCGATGGCATCTTTCTCGGCTTTGTGGGGGATAACCCCGCCAGGGCCAAAGCCATTTATTTGGAGGTGGAGGGCGAATGGCTGACCATCAAACTGCCCAAGGACTGGCGGGCGGTGCTGAGGTCGCGGCTGCAACCGGGCGACTACCTACGCTGCATTGGCCGTACCGAGTTCGATGGCAGCACAATTAAACTCAAGGCCCACCAGGTGTTTGTGTTGCGTCCCCCTCGCCCCAGCCCCCATTCACCCCAACCTCCTCCCCCGCCTACGGCCCTTTCGTCCTTGCCTGACTCATCTTCTACGGCTCTGGCCAATAGGCCCTTTCAAACATCCTCTAAGGCGGTGGCAATGTGAAGCAATGTTTTGTAAGGATGTCGTTTAGTTACGGATAGACATAGTTTAAAAACAAGGTCATCGATCCCTCGTATTTGCCCTAAAAATGTCGTCATTATGATTACTTAATTTCTGTCCAAAACGTCCACCCTGAACGCATTTTCGACAATAAAAAAGAGATCATTAAATCGTATCCGTCAGCATAAAAACTGATCATTAAAGGTTGTTATCCCTAGGAGGGTCAACAACCAGAAAGGGGGGTACGATATGGTCTACACGGTCAAGGAAGGCTGCACGGCCTGCGCTAGATGCCAACCAGAATGTCCCACCGGGGCAATCAAAACCCAGCCCGATGGGGATGGCTATTGGATCGATCCCACCCTGTGCGATAGCTGCGAGGGGTTGGATGGCCCCCGCTGTGTCGATGCCTGCGCCACCGGGGTACTGGCTCCCCTCCAGCCCAAAAAAGGCCGCAACAAAAGTACCCTGCTGCCCGCCGCCATTTCAAACATTTTTCTCAATGGTAAAACCACGCCCTTTGCCTCTTGCATGGTGGTGTGGGAAGCCTGTAATCTCTTGGCCCAGCGTCAGGCTTTGCCCTGGCAGGAGGATGATCAGGGTGGCCTGCGCTATCGCCACACCATCCATCGGGATCGGGGCGAACTGCGGTTTCGCCTTGCTGCCGATCCAGAAGCCCCCCACCCCAAAGCCATGGACTACGCTCTGGGGATGGAGGCACTGATCCAGTTTGACCTACGATCCGCCTGTTTACACCTGATTTTTGCCGCCCAGGCCACCACCTATGATCGTCCCTGGGAAGAGCCCTTTGTGCTAAACGACCAGCACATTGAGCAATACCTGGGGCTCCATCGCCGCAAAGACCTGACCAAGCTGGAACGTCTGAAGCTGATCAAAACCCTGGTCTTCCAGGTCTGTCAGATGCTGGTCTCCCTCGACTGGCCTCGCCAGGGCAAGGTGCAGGGCTTTAGCCTCAACGAACACCCCGTTTGGCAATTGCTCCACACAGAGTACTATTTTGAGACCGATGCCGAAGGTTGCCGCCACCTGATTGGCTTGAGTTTCACTCTCCGGGCTGGGGTCTGGGCCAAGCATTTCCTTAATCGGCAAGACTACCGCAAGCAGACCGCCTTTTACCAGTATGGAACACTGCCCCAGACGCTACTGACGACGGTGATGGGCGGTTGGCAACAGCACGAGGGGGCCATGCGTCTGTTGCTGTGGCTGGTGTTTAAGCTGCGCCTGGGCAGCGACCACCGCATGACCGTCCGCACCCTGTTGCGCATTGCCTACGGCGAAGATCGGCTGCGGGAAGCGATGACCGTGCGCGGTGCCCACCAGCGCCTGCTCAAAACCTTTGAGAATGACCTAGAAACCCTCTACCACCACGGTCTTAAACCCCAGTTTGACCCCGATACCTACCCGCCCAGCATCCAACCCCTTTGGGCTAGGGTGGCCGAGATTCCTGAGGATGCCGACGATGCCCTCGACTTTTGGGCCAACGACGCCCATAGCGACCTCAGTCTCACGGATCGTGCCCCCCGCGACAAGGGACAACGGTTGATGAACGCCCGTCTGCTGGGGTTTGATCTCTGCGAGGACTGGCAGCAGAGCGTTGGCAAAACCCGGCCCAAACGGCGACGATCCTCCAAATCTGCCCCACCATCTCACCCCACCCCTCTTTCCGGGGATGCGATCAAAGCCGCCCGCCAGCGCCAAAACCTGAGCCAGCGTGCCTTGGCCCAACGTCTCGGCAAAAGCCAAAGCTGGATTCGGGATGTGGAAAATGGACGTTTTAGCGTAGGAGCGGGGGATCTCACTCGGCTGCAAACGGTGCTGGGACTGGGCTAATACCAAATCCGACTTGTTTGCCCCCGGTATCAGCGGGCGAGGAGACCTCGCCCCTACGGTTTGCTGGGCTGGGAATCGGGGTTATTCGATTAGGATTGGGTATAACCTGCGTTCGGGTTAAGCCAAAGACTGCAAGGGTGAAAATATCTGCTTCCAGCCGTGTCGTTGGCCTGATGCCCTAGAACCGCTCAACCTGGGGAAAGGCGTTCCCTTGGGAGCGGGCCGCTTCGCCACAGGTGCGGGGGGTGGGCAGGAGTTTGGTGGGGTTGGCCAAACCACTGGGGTTGAAGGCTTGGCGCACCCAGGCCATGGTTGCTAGGTCGGTTTCGGAAAACATATCGGGCATGTAGCAGCGTTTGTCGGCCCCGATGCCGTGTTCGCCGGAGATGCTACCCCCGACCTTGATGCAGAGTTTGAGGATGTCGCCCCCCAGTTCCTCCACCTGTTCGAGCTGGCCGGGGATGGCGTTGTTGTAGAGAATCAGCGGGTGTAGGTTGCCGTCGCCCGCATGGAACACATTGGCCACCCGATAGCCGTGGTGGGCACCAAGGGCTTCGATTTCCTTCAGCACGTAGGGCAGTTGGGTGCGGGGGATGACGCCATCCTGCACGTAGTAGTCGGGGCTGAGTTTACCCATGGCGGCGAAGGCGGCTTTGCGTCCCTTCCACAGCCGCAGTCGTTCTTCGGGGTCGGTGGCCACGGTAATGCTGCGGGCACCATTTTGGCGACAGAGCTGGTCGATGCGTTCTCCGGTGGCCTTCACCTCGGCGGGTAGACCGTCGATTTCAATCAGCAAAATCGCCGCTGCATCCCTGGGATAGCAGTTCGTTGCCACCACGTCCTCCACGGCATTGAGGCTAAAGTTGTCCATCATCTCCATCCCGGCTGGGATAATTCCGGCGCTGGTAATGGCCGACACCGCCTCGCCCGCCGCTTCTACGGAGGTAAAGTCTGCCAACAACACCTGAATCGATTCCGGCGCTTTGAGAATCCGCAGGGTAATTTCCGTGGCGATGCCCAGGGTGCCCTCGGAGCCGACGAATACCCCAGTGAGGTCGTATCCGGGCATTTCCGCCACTGGGCCACCGATGTCCACAATGTCGCCCTTGGGGGTCACCACCTTGAGGCCCAGAACGTGGTTGGTGGTCACGCCATACTTGAGGCAGTGGACGCCGCCAGAATTCTCGGCCACGTTGCCCCCCACCGAACACACCGACTGGCTGGAGGGATCCGGCGCATAGTAAAACCCGGCCCCGCTCACCGCCTGGGTCACCCAGTTGTTGATCACGCCCGGTTGCACCACCACCCGCTGGTTCTCTAGGTCAACGGCCAAAATGTTCCGCATGGTAGCCATGACGATGAGGACGGAATCCTTGATGGGCAGGGCTCCCCCCGATAGGCCCGTGCCCGCCCCCCGCGCCACAAAGGGCACCTGAAAGCGATCACAAATTTTCACCGCCGCCGCCACTTCCTCCGTGGAATTGGGCAACACCACCACCGCCGGACGCTGACGATAACTGGTCAGACCATCGCACTCGTACACCAACAACTCTTCCTTGCGCCGCACCACCTTGTCGGGGCCAAGCACGTCGGTAAACGCCTCAATAATCGGTGTCCAGGATTGAACGCTGGGGGTCGTCGTTGCAGGGGCCATAGGGCAGAGGATGAGTGAACTATGCCTGATCCTAGCAAGACTCGACTCCCCCTCTGCATCCAAGACGGGTTGGAGTGATAGGTTGCGACGAAGCGGGGGCACTATAACGGTAATAGCTGGACGACGGATTCCCGCTGGCAAGGCCGCATGAAAGTCGCATGAAAAACGAAAAGCAGACACGCCTTGATCTGATTGATGGTCTTTTGGCTCAGGCGGGTTGGAATGTTAACGATCCGACCCAGGTGGTTGAGGAATTTGAGATTGCCACCTCGCCCTCTGGTCGGACAGCGGAATCTGGAGCCGCCTACAACGGCCATCAGTTCAGTGATTATGTGCTGCTGGGCAAGGATGGCAAACCTCTGGCCGTCGTGGAAGCGAAAAAATCGAGCCGGGATGCCGCCCTGGGCCGGGAGCAAGCCAAGCAGTATTGCTATAACATTCAGCGACAACTGGGTGGAGAGCTACCCTTTTGTTTCTATACCAACGGCCATGACCTTTACTTTTGGGATTTGGAGAACTATCCACCGCGTCCAGTGGTAGGGTTTCCCACCCGTGATGATCTGGAGCGGTTTCAATATATTCGCCGCAACAAAAAGCCCCTCACCCAGGAGTTAATTAATACCGACATTGCGGGCCGCGACTACCAGATTCGCGCCATTCGCACGGTGCTAGAGGGGATTGACCAGAAAAAGCGGGCTTTTTTGATGGTAATGGCGACGGGCACCGGAAAAACGCGCACCTGCATTGCCCTAGTGGATGCGTTGATGCGGGCGGGCCATGGGGAAAAGGTGTTGTTTTTGGTGGATCGCATTGCCCTGCGGGATCAGGCTTTAGAGGCGTTTAAGGAACATTTGCCCCACGAACCCCGCTGGCCCAATCAGGAGGAAAAACGTATCGCCAAGGATCGGCGGATCTATGTTTCTACCTATCCCACCATGCTCAACATTATTCGGGATGAGGGACAACCACTGTCGCCCCATTTTTTCGATTTTATTGTGGTGGATGAAAGCCATCGCTCCATCTACAACACCTATAAAGAGGTGCTGGACTACTTCAAAACCCTCACCCTGGGGCTAACGGCCACGCCTACGGATATTCTTGATCACAACACCTTTCAGCTTTTTCAGTGTGAAGATGGTCTGCCCACCTTTGCCTACACCTTTGAGGAAGCGGTGAACCATGTGCCGCCCTACCTCTGCAATTTTCAGGTGATGAAGATTCAGACCAAGTTTCAGAGTGAGGGCATCAGCAAGCGTACAATTTCCCTGGCGGATCAGAAAAAGCTGCTGCTGGAAGGTAAGGAGATCGAAGAGATCAACTTTGAAGGGACGGATCTCGAAAAGAAAGTGATCAATAAGGGCACCAATGTCCTAATCGTAAAGGAATTTATGGAGGAGTGCATTAAGGATGCCAACGGGGTTTTGCCCGGTAAGACCATCTTTTTCTGTTCCTCCAAAAAACATGCTCGGCGGATTGAAGACATTTTTGATCAGCTCTATCCTCAGTACAAGGGGGAACTGGCTAAGGTGCTGGTTTCCGATGATCCTCGTGTTTACGGCAAGGGCGGGCTGTTGGATCAGTTCACCCATAACGATATGCCCCGTGTGGCGATTAGCGTAGATATGCTGGATACGGGTGTGGATGTGCGGGAAATTGTCAATTTGGTGTTTGCCAAGCCGATCTATTCCTACACCAAGTTTTGGCAAATGATTGGACGCGGCACCCGGTTGCTAGAGGCCCCAAAACTTCAGCCCTGGTGCTTGGAAAAAGATGGCTTCTTAATCCTAGATTGTTGGGACAATTTCGAGTATTTCAAGCTTCAGCCCCCCGGAAAAGAGCTTAAACCCCAGGTTCCCCTACCCGTGCAGGTGGTTGGCTTGCGCCTCAACAAAATTGAAGCGGCCATCGACCTAGGCCATCCTCAAATCATGGAGCGGGAGGTGGCCAAGCTCCGTCAGCACATGGCCGATCTGCCCCGTCGTTCTGTGGTCATCAAAGAAGCCGCCGCCACCTTGGCCCGTTTGGAGGATGAAAACTTTTGGATCACTCTGGATCATGCCAAGCTGGAATTTCTGCGGAATGCCATCAAACCGCTGTTTCGCACGGTGTCTGAGGCCGACTTCAAGGCCATGCGCTTTGAGCGAGATCTGCTGACCTATGCCCTCGCCCACCTGAACCAAGAAACGGGCAAGGCCGAAGCGTTGCGGGATGGCATGATTGAACAAATTAGCGAACTGCCGCTGACGGTGGATTTTGTGCAAGCGGAAGAATCGCTGATTCGGGAGGCCCAAACCCACCGCTATTGGGTTCGGGGCGACGAAAACGAGCGAGACATGGCCCTAGAAACGCTCAATGCCCGCCTCGGTTCCCTGATGAAGTTTCGTGAACAGAGTCCCCACTCTGGCCCGGTCTACCTCGATTTGGTGGATACCCTGCACCATAAGGACTGGGTGGAGTTTGGCCCTCAGCACGAATCGGTCTCTATCAGCCGCTACCGGGAAATGGTGGAGGCGTTGATTGCTGAGCTAACGGAGCACAACCCGGTGCTGATCAAAATCAAGGGCGGGGAGGCCATCACCCCAGCGGAAACCCAAGCCTTGGCGGATCTGCTCCATGCCGAGCACCCGCACATTACCGAAGACTTGCTGCGCCAGGTCTATCAAAACCGCAGGGCGCAGTTCCTCCAGTTTATTCGCCACATTCTGGGCCTCGAAACCCTCAAAAGCTTTCCCGACACCGTCAGCGAAGCCTTTGATCAGTTCATTCAGCAGCACAGCACCCTCAGCAGCCGTCAACTGGATTTTTTGGCCCTGCTTAGGGATTTCATCATCGAACGGGAGCGGGTGGAGAAGAAAGACCTAATCAGCGCTCCGTTTACGGTGATTCACCCCCAGGGCATTCGCGGCGTGTTTACCCCCAGGGAGATTACCGAAATTCTCCAGCTTACGGAACGGCTGGCGGCTTGACGATGGGGGACTCCAGCCTAGAAAATTCAAGCCATGCTCTTCGGAGATCCCCCTAAATCCCCCTTAAAAAGGGGGACTTTGATCCGGTTCCCCCCTTCATAAGGGGGGCTAGGGGGGATCGATTCCCTGGATCGTCTACGTCAAGGACTGATGTGTACCTGGTTGGCTGACAAAAGATTCTGCATCGGGCGCGAAAACCGCGCCCCTACCGTATTGGGTTCATGTAGGGGTCAGGTCTCCTGACCCTTTGACGGATATGGGTTCCATCAAGTTTTGTCAGTCAACTAGGAGGATATCATCCTATGGCAACACTAGATAACTACCGAGAAATCATTAAAGACATCCTAAAAAGTCACGCCAAAAATACCGATCCAGATATTGAGTGCCAACTTATTTTTGACATCGAAAACGATCACTATCAACTGCTAGAGGTTGGCTGGCAAGGGCTAAACCGAATTTATCCCTGCTATATTCACCTAGACATCAAGCAAGGGAAAATCTGGATTCAACAAAACATGACCGAGGCCGATCTAGGCCAAGAACTCGTCAATCGAGGCATTCCGGCCTCAGATATTGTGTTGGGACTACAGCCCCCCTATAAACGCCCCTATACCCAATACAGCGTTGCCTAATGTTATTGTCTTACAATTGACTGATGCTACAAAATAACCCCGAACTCAAAAGCAAAATCGACCAGCTTTGGAACAAATTCTGGTCGGGCGGTATCTCCAACCCGCTGACGGCCATCGAGCAGATTACCTACCTGCTGTTTATGAAGCGGATCGATGAGGTGGATCGAAAGAAGCAGGCCGATGCCGCATGGACGGGGGAACCCTACACCTCCAAGTTTGAAGGAACCTGGATTCCGCCGGAATATCGCCAGCAGGACAACCCCGATCAATACGCCATTGACAGGCAATCTCTGCGCTGGAGCGAGTTTCGGGGCAAGCCCGCCGAGGAGATGCTGAACCATGTCCAGGGTAGGGTGTTCCCCTTCCTCAAGGATCTGAATGGGGCGGAGTCCAACTTTTCCCACCACATGAAAAATGCGGTGTTCATCATCCCGAAACCAGGTCTCCTGGTGGAGGCGGTGAAAACGATCGACCAGATCTTCGAGATTATGGATCGCGATTCCCAGGAGAAGGGCCAAGCGTTTCAAGATATTCAGGGCGATGTGTATGAAATGCTGCTCTCGGAGATTGCCAGCGCCGGAAAAAATGGCCAGTTTCGCACACCGCGCCACATCATTAAGCTGATGGCCGAACTGGTGCAGCCCCAACTGGGCCACCGCATAGCCGACCCGGCCTGTGGTTCGGGGGGCTTTTTGCTGGGGGCGTATCAATACATTGTTACCCAGCTTGCCCTGCGGGCCGGAACGAAGGATTTGCAACCCGATGAGGATGGCTTTATCCGTACTTCCCTGGCGGCGGCCCTAACCGAAAAGGCCCAAACCATCCTACAAAGCTCGCTCTATGGCTACGACATCGATGGCACCATGGTGCGCCTGGGCCTAATGAATCTGATGATGCACGGCATCGATGACCCCCACATCGACTACCAAGACACCCTCAGCAAGGGCTATAACGAAGTCGCCGCCTACGACATCATTATGGCCAACCCACCCTTTACGGGCAGCATCGATAAGAACGATATCAACGAAACCCTCAGCCTCGCCACTACCAAAACGGAATTGCTGTTTGTCGAAAATATCTATCGCCTCCTAAAAACCGGGGGAACGGCCTGTGTAATTGTGCCGCAGGGGGTCTTATTTGGCTCTGGCAAGGCGTTTAAACAACTCCGCCAAACCCTGGTAGATCGCTGCAATCTGAAGGCGGTGATTACCATGCCCAGCGGCGTTTTTAAGCCCTATGCTGGGGTGAGTACGGCCATTTTGCTGTTCACCAAGGTTTGGGGGCCAAAGGATAAGGTGAATCAACCCGCCACGGAGCAGGTTTGGTTCTATGAAATGCAAAGCGATGGCTATTCCCTAGACGACAAACGCACCAAACAAGAGGGCTATGGCGATTTGCAAGACATTATTACCAAATACCAAACCCGCAACCCCAAAACCGATACCGACCGCACCCAAAAATACTTTTTTGTGCCCCGCAAGGATATTGAAGCCGAAGGCTATGACCTAAGCCTGAGCCGCTATAAGGAAGATGTTTTTGAAGAAGTAACCTACGAAGCGCCAGGGGTAATTTTAGACAGGTTGCTTCAGGCTGAAGTGGGAGATATTGGCGATGAGGATATAGCTAAGGCAAAAAGTGGAATAGTTCGAGAATTGCTAGAGTTACGAGGAATGATATGAGTAGTTATGTGCCTTTAGCCGAAGTCGCTCAAATCAATCCTCGACTACCTAAACATATAGATGAATCACAAGCAGTTTCTTTTTTAGCGATGGCTTCAGTTTCCGAGGAGGGCAAGCTTATCAACCAGGAAACTCGAATATTGAGTGAGACAAAAAAAGGATATACCTACTTTCAGCGGGGCGATATTCTCTTAGCAAAGATTACACCCTGCTTTGAAAATGGAAAGGCTGCGATTGTTGATAATCTTCAATATCCTATTGGGTTCGGCTCTACAGAGTTCCATGTTTTGCGTCCCATTCCTCAATATCTAGACACTAAATATCTTTTTTATATAGTTTGGAGCAATCGCTTCAGATTTTTAGGCCAAAAAGCAATGAAAGGAGCGGCTGGCCAAAAGAGAGTCCCTGCTGATTTCTTGAAATCTTTTGAAATCCCCCTCCCCCCACTCGATGACCAAAAACGCATTGCCTATCTGCTGAGCAAAGTAGAAGGGCTGATTGCCCAGCGCAAACAACACTTACAACAACTCGACGACCTCCTCAAAAGCGTCTTCCTAGAAATGTTCGGCGACCCAGTACGGAATGAGAAGGGATGGGAAAAACGTTCAATTTCTGAATTTGCCAAGGTCAAAATTGGGCCTTTTGGAAGTCTTCTACATGCCGAAGATTATATTTCAGGTGGCATTCCATTAGTAAATCCTAGTCATATAGTTGATGGTGAAATAAAAATAGACAAAAACTCGACAATAACAGAAAAGAAATTTCAAGAGCTTTCGCAATACCATTTAGTTTTGAATGATGTCCTAGTGGCTAGAAGAGGTGAAATAGGTAGATGCGCTTTGGTCAAAACTGATGACAAGTTGCTCTGTGGAACAGGCAGTATGTTTATTAGAGTTATCAAGAGCTATTCACCTCAACTTCTCCAATTTATGATTTTTAGAACCTCCTTGAAGGACTTTTTGGAAGCTAATGCTAAGGGGGTTACGATGAAGAACTTAAATTCGTCAATTCTAGAAAAAATGGAGGTCATTGATCCTCCTATTAATCTTCAGCAACGCTTCGTTTCCATTGTCGAAAAAGTTGAAGGCATCAAAACCCGTTATCAAGCCAGCCTTGCCGATTTAGAAAACCTCTATGGCGCACTTAGCCAAAAAGCCTTCAAAGGCGAACTCGATTTATCGCGAGTGCCCCTGCCCCCAACCAGCCCTACCCCACCGTAGGATGGCTTAACACAGTCCGGTTATCTTCTGGTTATCTTGAGAGTAGGTTGGGTGCAGCGAAGCGAAACCCAACATTGGCCAAGGATGTAAGCATCCAAAATAAGAGGAAAACCCATGGAAATTGCCCTGACACCAGACATTGAGCAATACATTCAAGCAAAGGTTAGCAGCGGCCAGTACGCTTCTGCCAGTGAGGTGTTTTTGGCAGGCATCAAACTCTTACAAGACATCGAACAGACCTACCAAGGCCGCTATCAAGCCCTGCGTGATGAGGTCAACATCGGTATCGAGGCCAGTGAACGGGGGGATGTAGTCGATGCCGAAACCGTATTTAGCCAACTGCAAGAACGCCTAAACCAAAAGCGCAACCCGCCCCAATGAGCAAGATTTGCCGTTTTACGGTGCCCGCTAGCCGAGATTTAGAAGCCATTCTTGATTACATTGCCGAGCAAAGTAGTCTTGACCGTGCTGAAGCTTTCCTCAAACAGGTCAATGTAAAATGTCAGCGGCTCACCCAATTTCCCGCCCTAGGACGCAAACGCGATGAGTTAGCCCCAGGCGTGAGAAGTCTACCCATAGACGCGTACTTGATTTTTTATCGTTTGATTGAAGACGGGATTGAAATTCTTCGAGTCGTCAGCGGCTACCAAGATTTAAAAGCTCTGTTTGACGATAACCCATAGTCCAACAAAATTAATGACCAGACGAATAAACCTGCGATCTCGCCACGCCTCTGCCGACTTAGAAAACCTCTATGGCGCACTTAGCCAAAAAGCCTTCAAAGGAGAACTCGATTTATCGCGGGTGCCCCTGCCCCCACAACCCCTATCATCGCCATGATTCAAACCACCGAACAGCTTTATACCGCTGAAGACTATCTAGCATTAGAAATTACCTCGACCGAACGCCATGAATTTGTGGATGGAGAAATTAGGCTGATAACTGGGGGCACACCCGACCATAATGTAATTGCTGGCAATTTGCTGGTGGCGCTAAAGTTGGCCCTGCGCGGCAAACCCTACACCACCTTTGTGACCGATCAACGCCTGTGGATTCCGGCCTGTAATCGCTATACCTATCCCGATGTGATGGTGATTCCCCAACCCGTTGAACTACAAACGGGACGCACCGATACGGTGATGAATCCTTGTTTGATGGCGGAGGTCTTGTCAAACTCTACGAAGGATTATGACCGGGGAGATAAGTTTCTGGCCTATCGCACGATGCTAACATTTCAGGAATATTTGCTGATTGACCAGTACAGTATTCACGTAGAACACCACGTTAAAACATCGCCTAATCAATGGTTGATGTCTGAATATCGTTCGGCAGATATTATCCTTAGCCTGACTAGCATTGATTGTCAGATTAAAATTGAGGATTTGTACGAGGGTACTGATCTAATCAACGATTAAATTAGCTTTACAAGAATAAGAGCTGATTTCTAAAAAGAATCTTAAGGAGTGATTGCCGACCTGTTTCGGATCCTAAAGTGAGGTCATGAGTGAGATAAATCAGAGTCTTAAGCATGAGCCGTTTACCCGAAGTTGCCCATCCTATAGAGGTGATTTGGGTGGACCAAGGGTACTCATACCAAATCCTAATCGAATAACCCCGATTCCCAGCCTAGCAAACCGTAGGGGCGAGGTCTCCTCGCCCGCTGATACCGGGGGCAAACAAGTCGGATTTGGTATAAGCTTCCGGTAAACAGCATCGGGGAAATCAAGTCTTTTTTGCCTTTTCTTCGGGCTGCAATGAAATTCTCCTCTTTCCCTCGCTTGCCCTGTCGCTGGATAAGGAGATCTCGCCGCTACGGTTTGTTGGGCTGAAAATCGCGGTTGTCTATCTCAGATTTGGAATGAGGCCAACGAGTATCTAGCGGCAGAAATCGCCCTACTTACTCAAATCCCTGTTCGCGCCAGGGGACGGGATCTACCGCAATGCCGTTGACATACAGGCCCCAATGTAGGTGTGGCCCGGTGGAGGCTCCGGTGGAACCGACGGCCCCAATCACTTGACCGGCCTGCACAAAGTCGCCTTCGTTCACATCAATGCGGCTGAGGTGAATCATGATGCTGAGCACGCCCTGGCCGTGGTCAATGCCGATGGTGTTGCCGTGGAGTTCAAACCCTTCAGACACCCGACCCACCAAGCCAATGCGCCCCGCCGCCGGAGAGACCACAGGCGATCCAGTGGGGGCAGCGTAGTCTACCCCTCGGTGATAATAATCTTGGGCAAATACGCCGTTGTAGTAGCGGCGCACCCCGTAAACGGTGCTGACTTGACCAGGGTTAGGCCGCACCATGGCCCCACTCCAAAACCGTTCTGGGGTCACTAGTTCCTTAAATGCGGCGACCCGTGCAAATTCGTGATCGGTGCCTAAATCGCTCTGGCCAGGGGGAAGGGTGATGCGTTGGATGGGAAAGGTGCGGTTGCGCAGACCCACGGCGAGGTTGCGACTGCCGCCCTCTCCCACGATCTGGATGGTGAGATTGCCGGGGGCATTGAGTGGGCTGGTGGGAATGAGTGCCCGAAAGCGATTCCCCGCCAGCGGAAAGACCGGATAGCGGCTACTGTTATTGACCGTGACGATGGGCGGTGCCGATCCGGGGTTGGCCTGCACCGTCACTGAAATGGTGTCTCCCAGTTGGGGATTGGTGGGGGAAAGCACTACGTCGTAGGCGCTGGCGCGTTGGGCAAAGACGAAACTGGCGGATCCAGCCATCAGCCCCGTGAGTACGGCACGGCGGGTGAATTGACGATTTCCCTTGATGTGTTCCATAGACATGGTGTGAGGAGCCATGGTGTGAGATTGCTGGGTAGAGGGTATCACCAATGACGGGATTTATTGGCCCTGGAGTTCTATGACCACACATCCTAAAGCCACAAACCCTAGGGATACCCACTTTAGATCCACCCCCCCTAGGGATGGGATAGGAGAAGACAGATGCTAGGGTTGATTCGCCTTGGCGTCTTTGACCGCCGCATAGAACAGCACCCCCACCAAGGGCACACACAGGCCAAGGATAATCGTCGTCGGGACGGTGCCCCAATCGGGATTCCCGGAGGATAGCTCAAATACAGAACCCACCGCTGCGATGCCTGCAATGCAGGAACCCGCCAAAAACAAACCACTCTTTGGGGTCACAACCCTACTCCTCACAAAATACCGTAAAACAACAACGTAGGGTGGGCAATGCCCACTCTACCGTAGCGGCCCTAAGCCTTCACAGGCTGTACATCCTTGGCGAAGAACCCATTTTTCTTCAGTTCTTGGTTCAGGGCCAAACTGTTATCCACCCGATCCACAAACAGCACCCCGGTGAGGTGATCCATTTCGTGGAGGATGCAGCGGGCCAGCAGATCAGCAGCTTGAATTTTCTGGGGTCGTCCGTTTTCGTCTTTAAAGGAGACCTCAATAGCGGCGGGACGAACCACGTCCAAAAAGACGCCGGGAATGCTGAGGCACCCTTCCTGCCCCACGGCGAGTTCCTTGGAAATACGGAGAATCTTGGGGTTGACCAACACTAGGGGCGGCGCAGCGGCATTTTCTGGATCCACATCCACCACAATCAACTGCTTGTTGAGTGCCACCTGGGGAGCCGCCAAACCAATGCCATCGGCGCTATACATGGTTTGCAGCATCTCTTTGATGAGGACGCGCAGTTCGTCGTCCACCTTGGCCACCCGTTTGGCGGGCTGGCGCAGCACCCGATCCCCCAGGGTATGAATGTCTAGGGGCGGCTGTTTCACTTTGGTTTTGTCTACTTGGATGGTGGCGGCCATAGGTTAATGCTGGGTTGCGTCGTATATATGAGGTGTTGTTACCTATCCTAACAACTCAAATTCCCTTCGAGATAGCCCTGGCCCTATTCGATTTCCTGGCTACCCTGCCAACTGGAGGCGAGGGTAGTGCCCAAAATCAGCCCGCCGCCTAGGATCGTGCGTAGGGTGGGAATTTCCCCTAGAAGCAACGCCGCCAAAACAATGCCGTAGACGGGTTCTAGGCCACTAATCACACTGGCCACCTGGGTACGCAACACCGCGAGGCTCTCAATAAATAAGGTATGAGCCAAGGCCGTACACAACACCCCCAACACCAGCAGCCAAGCCCAATCCTGCGGCACTACCGCAATGCTCGGTAACGGGCTCACTACCGCCCAAAGTGCCAAACTCAGGCAAGCCCACAGATTTTGCTGAAAGGCGATGGTCAAGGCCCCATAGCGTCGCCGATAATCCTTGTTCAGCAATTGCAGCAGCGCAAAGGAAAACCCCGACAGCATCCCCCACAGCGCCCCCTGGCTGGCCGCTGCCCCCAGCCGATAGTCGGGTACCACTAGGGCCACGCCGATCACCACGCACAGGGCGATCACTCCATCTCGCCAGCGCCAGCGGGTACCTAAGAAAATCGGCTCCAGCACCGTCACAAACACGGGAAAGCTGGAAAAGGTTAGCAACCCCAGGGCCACCGTGGAAAGCTGAATACTGCGAAAAAAACTCACCCAGTGGAAGGCCAACAGCACCCCCAACAGCGCCAACCCCAGCCCATCTCGCCCCGTTGCCGGACGCAGCCGTTGCCGTTGCCAGCCTAGCCAAAGCCCCAAGGTCAAGGCCGCTAAGCCCGTGCGCCCCAACACAATGGCCGTCGCAGGCCAATCCAGCAGCTTGCCAAACAGCCCCGCCAAGCCAAACAGAAACACCGCCAAATGCACCTGAACCAACGCCCGCCAGCGGTGGGTGGCATGAGTCGTGTTGTCAGCGGTTGTAGCCTCTCTGCCCTGACGATTTCTGGCCATGCCTGCCCACCCAATTCCCCATACCAGCCCGTTGGATCTGTTCTGTTGTAGCGCATCAAACCCAGAGCGCAGCCCCCGTAACCTATTAAAAAAGCCCCCAGATTTCTCTGAAGGCTTCTTTACATGGATTTGGTGGCGGGGCATGGATTTGAACCATGGACCTTCGGGTTATGAGCCCGACGAGCTACCAGACTGCTCTACCCCGCGTCGTTGCTTTGTTACTATAACGCAAAATTGTCCGAGCTAACCGAGTGTTCCTGAATTTTCCCAAATTTTCCCCAAGGTTCGAGGTTGGAACCAGGGTTTTGTGCCAGCGATCTAGGCGGCATAGGTGGGTCGCCAGGGCCAGGTGGCGTAGAGGCGAGTGGAACGGTCTGCAAGACATAGGTCGGCTCCAAGGCGCTGCTGACAAGCGGCTTTGTCTGCCGGGGTGAGGTCGTTGTAGTCCACATCGCGCCGCAGAATGAGGCCGTTATGGCTGACTAGGAAGCGGGGCAGGGTGGTGTCGTCCACTCGTGCCAGGGTGGTGATGTCGTAGGTGGTGTAGGTGGTGAGGGCGGGGTCGGTAAAGTCGATGTCGATGACGGTGAGCGCTTTCCAGGGGGGCATACTGCCATCAATCAACGCACGGGGGCCAGATCCGAGCAACCCGGCGTGGAGCAGTTGCAGGTTGCCCCGGTGGGCGGGATAGTAGGCGTGCTGGTGGCCGCTGATTAGGGTGTGGACGTTGTGGCGCTCGAGAATTTCCTGAAGCTGGGGTGCATTGGCCAGCACTTCCCCTGGTTGATCGCGCCGTTGGGCCACGCCATAGAGGGGCAGGTGGCTCAGTACCATACGCGCCCTGGCGGACTGAGCCGCTTCGCTCGATAGGGCCGCTTCCACCCAGGCCAGTTTGTCGGCAGGAATTTGGCTGGAGGATCCATCCCAAGCCATAAAAAACACCCCGTTTTGCTCGAAGGTGTAGAAGAAGGGAAAGTCGGTGCGGTCGATGAAGTTCACTCCTGGATCGTGGGCGGGGGTGTTCCAGTAGGCCGAAGCTAAATCCCGCTCCTGCTGAAAAATGAATTGACCACCTTGGCTCCGAGCGCTGGAGGCATCGTGGTTGCCCAGGGTAAAGCCGTAGGGAATGCCCTGCTGCCGAAGGGGTGCTGCCACATGGGCATCAAAGGCTTGCCACATCGCGTTGACCTGATCCACCGTGAGGGACTGCTTTTGCCCTGCCACCATGTCGCCGCTACACACCACCACATCCGGTTGCCAAAAGGGTACTAGGGCAATGGCCTTATCCACTTCGGGATCGTAGTCGGTGGAACCATAGGCACTGTTAAGGTCGCTGATCACCACCAGGCGCACATCCTTGCGGGGGGGGGTGTACAAGCCCTCTGGCCCAGCGCTGGCGAGGATGGCCTGGGCCTCTGCCGACAGCACCGGGGCTTCCATCGGTGTGGAATCATCCGCTGAGGCCGCATGGTCTGCGACCCCATCCATAGCCGATTCCCCCTTACGGGCGACATTGGGGCTGACCTCTGCCGTTGTGCTAGCCTCCGGGGTAACGGGATCCGCCGACAGCAGCACCCGCTGGGAACAGGCCAAGCAAATTGCCAAAATCAGCCCCAGGCTGAGACCCGTGACAAAGCGTTGAACGTGGGGAGACATCGGACGGGAGAACGTGGGGCGCATGGTGTTGTGTCTAATCCGTTTTGGCCAAGCAGAGAACCATCCCAGGGATAAACTTACCCCACAGGTTGTCCCTTTTGGGGAGGGCAGAAGCCAGAATTTGGCGAGATGCTTGATCCAGGCAACTTATTTAGCTTCCATCCAGTTGGGGCCAGCGTGGGCCTCCACCTTGAGGGGTACCTTTAGAGAAACGGCGGATTCCATCGCAGCGGTGATTTTGGGCTGGAGTTCGTCCCACTCATTGGGGGGGATTTCAAACACCAGTTCGTCGTGAACTTGCAGGAGCAGGTTGGCCTGGTAGTCCTTCAGGAGTTCATGCAGGCGAATCATGGCGATTTTGATGATGTCGGCACTGCTGCCCTGGATGGGAGCGTTGGCGGCGGCGCGGAGCAGTCCGGCTTCGTAGCCGTTGGTGCGGAGTTTGTCGAGATCGATGGCGGCGGGATCGGTGCCGTGGAGAGAACGCAGTTTGCCATCGGTGAAATTGAAGTAGCGCCGCCGTCCAAAAATGGTTTGCACATAGCCCTTGGCGATGGCCTCCCGCTGCATTTGTTGCAGGTATTCAAACACCTTGGGGTAGCGCTCGTAGTAGCGATCAATGAAGGTTTTGGCCTCGGTGCGATTCACTCCGGCCTCGCGGGCAAAGCGAGAAGCGCCCATGCCGTAGATCACCCCAAAGTTGATGATTTTGCCGAGGCGACGTTCTTCGGAAGAAATATCGTCTTTTTCGAGCAACAATTTGGCGGTGAGGGCGTGGACATCGTCGTTATTGTTGTAGGCTTCCACCAGCACGGGTTCGCCGCTGAGGTGGGCCAGGATTCGCAATTCGATTTGGGAATAATCCGCCGCCGCCAGTTGCCAGCCCTCGGCGGGGATAAACGCCGCCCGAATTTGCCGACTAAAGGCCGTGCGGATGGGGATATTTTGCAAATTCGGATTCGACGACGACAGCCGCCCCGTGGCCGTTACTGCCTGGTTAAAGTCGGTATGCACTCGGTGAGTATCGGGCCGAATCAGCAGGGGCAGAGCGTCCACATAGGTCGATTTCAGCTTAGATAGGGTGCGGTGTTCCACCACCAAATCCACCACAGCATGGTCGCCCTGGAGTTTTTCCAGCGTAGCGGCATCGGTAGAATAGCCGCCGGATTTGTTGCGGCGAGATTTCTTCGTATCCAGCCCCAGCTTTTCAAAAAACAATTCGCTGAGTTGTTTAGGAGAGGCCAGATTAAAGGTTTCCCCTGCTGCTTCGTAGGCATCTTTCTCGATTTTATCTAGGTCGGTTTCCAGGGTTTTAGAAAACTTCGCCAAATAGTCTGCATCTACCCGCACACCGATGGTTTCCATTTCGGCTAGGACGGGTTCTAGGGGCAATTCAATATCCGTAAATAGGCCGTAAAGCTGTGAATTTTCCGCCAGTTCTACCCGCAATTTGGGTGCGAGCAAATAGGTGGTGTGGACATCGGCTCCGCAGTAATCGGCCACAGCAGAGATAGCGATATCTGCCATGGTTTTACCCTTGGGCACTAGGTCGGTGTAGCTCTGGGCCACTAGGTTGAGATAACGCAGGCTGAGGTCAGTTAAATTGTGGCTCGATTCTGGATTCAGCACATAGCTGGCCAGCATCGTGTCAAACACCACCCCCGCCAACTGAATGCCCTGATGGCGCAGCACCAGACGGTCATACTTGGCATTTTGCAGCGCCTTAGGAAATTCAGCACTTTCTAAAATGGGTCGCAGTGCTTCTAGGACGGTTTCTAAAGGTAGTTGATTGCCCTCAGAATGTCCCACGGGAATGTAGGCCATCTCGTCCCGCCCAGTCCCCCAACAGCAGCCAATGCCGACCAACTGGGCATCCCTGGGTTCTAAGGAAGTGGTTTCCGTATCCCAAGCCACCGGGGTTTCAGGATTCCTTTGGGCCGAAAGAATATCCAACAACTCGTAAAGCTGGGCTTCTGTGGTGACAATCTGAGGCCGAATCGCCACGGCCTGCACCGCTTGGGCCTCGTCCGTTTCCTCCGGTGAAAAAAACGCCACATCTGCCCCTATCGTATCCTCCTCAGCCTTCCGACTCCCGACTCCCGACTCCCGATTCCCAACTCCCGGTTCTCCCCCAAAAGCCACCTGTAACTTGCTCAAACGGCTAATAAAATTCTGAAACTCCAGCTTCTTCAACGCCGGAATCACCACATCGGGGTCAAAGCCCGTGAGTTTGCAAGTCTCTAAATCCGCCCCCAACTCCACATCGGTAACAATTTTGGCCATAAACCGCGAGTGATAGGCGGAATCCTTGCCTTCCAGTAGCTTTTTCTGAGTAGCGCCTTTGATGGTGTCGATATTGGCGTAAATCGTATCGAGATCACCAAATTCTGCCAGCAGTTTCGCCGCTGTTTTGGCCCCAATTCCCTTCACCCCAGGGATGTTGTCCGAAGAATCGCCGCACAGCGCTTTGTAGTCCACCACCTGGGAGGGCAAAATATCCAGCTTGGCCTTCACCTGCTCGGTTTTGAACTCCTGGGCCAGCCCGTTTTTCGCCCCCTTAGCAAAGGCATTGCCCAGGTGCAGCACGGTAATCTGCTCCTCCGGGTCAATAAGCTGAAACAAATCCTGGTCGCCGCTGAGAACCTTCACCCGCAGCCCCGCAGCCTTGCCCTGGTGGGCCAGGGTGCCAATCACGTCGTCGGCCTCAAAGCCTGGTGCGGTGTAGATATTTAGGCCAAAATCCCGCAGCAGCTCTTGTAGATTGTTGACATCCTCAATGAAGCCCTCCGGTGTTTCGGGACGGCCATCCTTGTAGCCCTCGTCGGCTTCGTGGCGGAAGGTGGGCTGGGCCAAATCAAAGGCCACGGCGGCATACTGGGGCTTCTCTACCTCCATCATGTCCAATAGGGACTTGAGAAAGCCGTAGCATACGCTGGTGGGCACGCCTGTGGAGGTACGCAGACCGCCCTCGGCATTTTTGGCAAAGGCATAGAACGACCGAAAGGCCAGGGAATGGCCATCGACCAATAGCAGGGTGGGCGTTTCGGTGGTGGAAGAGGGGGCGGCCACGGCAATACTCAGGCTCAGAACGGGAGATTCTATTGTAAAGGGTGGGCTAGCGGGTGAAATTTTTCTACACTGGGACGAAACCACCCGACTTCTCCTCCCCAGGCTAGGGCTTTGCCCATCTCCGCTCGATCCCTTTGAGAGAGGGGCTGGGGGATGAGGGTTGCCTTTCTCAATTGTCCTTTCGCCCCAAACACGATGCGCGTTGAAGCCTGTTGCCAAGCCTTGCTCCGTCACCTGCTGCCGGAGATCGATCCCCAGCGCCAGGGCGTTTGTTTTGATGTGGGGGTGGGCACCTTTGCCTTTTATTGCGACCTGTTTCGTCAGTTGGGCTTTGCCACGGTGGCGGTGGAGCCGTTGCCGACCGAAAAGCTCAAACGCCGCTGCCAACAGCAGGGGATCACCTTGCTCGAACTCTGTCTATCTAACCAGGTGGGACAGCAAACCCTTCATCTGGGCCAGTTTGCCAACGTCGGCAACCGTAATTTTAGTTCTCTCTCGGCGGACTGGTTTGGATCCTCTGAGAACACCCAAGTCGTCGAAACCCTGGATCTGGCCACCCTGCTGACCCAGACCGAAACCAAGGCCATCACCGTCCTCAAGCTGGATATCGAAGGCTGGGAACCCGTCGTCATTCAGCAGCTTGCATCGCTGGCCCCGGATTGCCTTCCGGCCCTGGTGATGTTTGAATACGGCGGTGGCGGTAGCTACGAGAAAGGCACCCAGGGCTGGGCACCCCCCTTTTTAGCGGGCACCCTCGACAGCCTGAAACTCCTGCAACGACTGGGCTACCAAACCAGCATTATGGTGGACTACGCTCCGGGCAGCGAGGTCAAGGTATTTGATTTGCAGGCCCTTGATTTGGAGACTGAAACGCCCTTTTTCGCCAATGGGGTCTACGGTAACATCCTCAGCTTTCGCCACCACCAACCCAGCCGCGATCACATTCAGCGTCTCTGTGCCCCCTACCGAGGCGGTTTGGTCAACTGGATTGTAGGCAACCTTGTCCTCGCCACCGCCAAATGAGACTGCATCCGGCCAGCTTGCCCCCGGTCTCAGCGGGCGAAAAGACCTGCCCCTGCGGTGGATCGGGTGGGGCCGCAGGGGGTTAGAGATGCGGGATGGCGCTCCCTAGGGAACCACCAAAAACGCGCTAGGGTTGGCCCGATAGGTGGCCAAAAGTGCCTTTTCATCGGCGCTTAGGTCGGGTTCATCGTCCTCGACCATTTCCTGCATGGTGGCATCCACAAGCTCCATTTGGCTCTCAGCTTCCGCCAGTTCGCGGGACAAATCCGACGACAGCAGTCCTTCCAGGGGGCGCAGTTCCTCCAGGTGGTGGGCGAGATGGCCGAGGCGGTCTTCGTAGGTTTGAGTGAGGGTTTGCATCTCCTGGTGATGCTGGGCCGATTGTTGATCGAGCGCCTGCTGTAGGGATTCCTTCTCCCTCTGCAACTGCCGCAGCCGATCCTGTTGGGCCTTGAGGGCTTTGAGCAGCGGGATCACCTGCCCCTTCAGGGTCATATGATCAACATCAAGTTGATGAAACCGTTCCGACAGTTGCACATAGGCACGGCAAAGGCGAGTGTAGCGTTCTACCGTAGAACGCGGGGAATCACAGGGTTGAACCGCCGAATCGAAGGCATTCGTCACCATCATGGGGGTAGCTCCTTACGTGAGAGGCTATCGAATCTGGACAGATCGAATATCCGGGGAGTGCCCTGCGTCTCAGGGCATGGCATGGCCATAACCTGAGACGACAGGGGTGCTCTAAAAAAGCGTAGCGGCAAAAAAATCGAAAAAACCAGACTCAAAGCTAAATCAAAGCTGAAGAGACCTCGCTATTTTGGCCCACGATCCCCCCAGGCTGATCGCGTTTTGGGGGTGGGAAAATGGCCTAAAACTATTGATCCCAGCAGCAACCTTAGGGGCAATCTCTAGCCATCGCCCCTGTTTAATCCCATGGGTTTTCTCAGCATTTCAAGACACCGTGGAAGGGTCGGGCCAGTAGCTGGCCATGACGCGGCCCGGTCGTCGCCGCTGTTGATAGTAGGTCTGGCTAACGGGATCGGTGAGGTCGGTGAGGGAATCAATGCCGATGCCGTTGCGGCCCTGGTCTCGACCAGAGCTATGCAGATAGCGGCCTTCCCCTAGGTAGAGCCCCACATGGGTAGTGCGTTCGGGGGTGCCAAAAAAGACCAGATCGCCCGGTTCTAGGTCGTCCCAGCCGATGGGTTGGGTGAAGGCTTCCTGCTGGTAAGAGTCGCGGGGGAGGCGAATTCCTGCCGAAGCGAAGGCGGTTTGCATCAGCCCAGAGCAGTCGAAATTTGGCCCCACGGTGCCCCCCCACAGATAAACATTGGCCTGGGCTAGGGCGGCTTCGGCAAAGGCGATCACCTGGGGTAGACGATCCACAATGGCCGACCGATCCAAATCGGTGGGGTGATATAGGTCGGTGGTGGGCTCTAGGGCGCTGATCTGCCGCAGACCAATCCAGCCGGGATAACCATCTTCGCAGAGCCGCACCAAGAGGGCGGAGGGAGATGCCTGGGTGGGGGAGGGAACCTGAATCTGTAGATGCCGACCCGCCGCCGCCTGGGTTACCAAGCCCTCTAGGGTAGGGGTTTTATAGAGGTTGAGGGTGCGACGACAGACATACTCTGCTGCCGTAAGCGGGGGATTGGGTGGCACTTGCAACGAATTAGGCTCCTTTTTCACCAGTATTGCGGATATTCACCACTTTTTTCAGCACATTGAACCAAAAGGTTGACCCCATGGAAATGGCAAATCCACTCACCAGCCAGCCTAAAAAGCGCCGCTGCACCAGAGGAATGGGCCAGGTGGCCTCGGCCTCAAGCTGCTGCTGAATCACCGCATCGTTGTAGCCCAGGGGAAAGGGGATGTCGGCCAGGGCTTGGTCTACGGCGGTGCGCACCTGGGTGAGGTCTTGGTTCAAATCACCGGAGGACTCGGTCACCAACTGATCGGCCACCTGGGTAACGGAACTGCGTAGGATGGGATCGGTGGCGAGGCGACTGGCAATGTGGAAGGAGTCGGCATTGATGGAGATGGCGGTGGCGATGCCGATCATCAGGGCGACGGCCTTGGCGTTGCGGCGGTAGACCCCGGTGGCCCGCTCCATGCCTCGGTTGTACCAGGTTTCAATTTCGCGGCCAAATTGTTCCACCTGATTAAGGGCGCTATCGGTGGTGAGTTCGGCTTTGCGGGCAAGGGTGGCCAAACTGGCCCGCAGGGCGGGGGTAATAGTGGTTTGCCCTAAGCGCTCTACGAGGGCTTGGGCGACGGGGTTGTTGCCCTTTGCTAGGCGTTGCAGTTCTTGATAGGTGGCACTTTGGGGATCAAACACATCCAGCAAAGCCGCCACACTGGGCCGCAATTTGTGCAGTAGGACGGTGCGTTCATCGGGGGTGCTGGCCAAACCACGTTTGATGTATTCCAAACGCCGCATGAAGGTTTCGGTGAGGGGGTGGCTGTCGGGCAAAATATCCCGAGCCATGAGCGCAAAGTCTTCGAGTCGTCGCACGAGACGTTCCAGACTATCCGGCAGCGATACCGTCCCACGGCGAAAATCCGCCAAAATCTCCTGAACCGCTTGCTCAAACTGCTTTAGTTCTGCATTGAGTAAAAACTCGTTTCCAGTGCTGGCCTTCAGGTCGCTCAAAATATTGCTCACGGGCAGGATAACCTTATCTGCCGCAAAGGTGGACAGCCGTTCATCCGCCAAAACCTGCCAAAGCTGGCCCAACTGCATTCTCTCTAGCAACCCATTGGCAAAGGCTTCGGAGGGAATATAGGAAGGGCCGCTGGTTTTACCCGCACCAAACACGTTGCGCCCTCCGGTGAGGGTGCGATAAATCCGACCGATTAGATGGAGCAAACTGCGAAAGGTGCGGGCAATTCGGCCCTTGGCTTCCTGGTTGAGACTGCGAATCCAGGGGCTATCATAGAGGGCATCGGCGAGGTCTTGGGCGGCGGCATCTTTCTCCCGATCATTGCCAGACAGCAGTACTTCGATAGACTGCTTTAAATGCTCGGCCCGCCACTGCAACAGGGTGCCAATGATCTCCTGAAGTTCGCTGGCCAAAAGGCTGAGCACAAAGAAGATAAAAACGAGCCCCAGCGCAATGTCTAAAACAATCGGAAAAGTCATACCTTGCCCTTGTAAATCTCCCTGCCGTTCTCACCCCTAGACCGCATAGCCTAGGGGTCGGAATAGTCTTGGTCACTGGCCAACAGGAAATCCTGCCGCTTAGGACTCCTCGTCCTCCGCTCCCACCTGTTTGAGTTTGATGTGCTTACGGCCCAGGGTAATTTCAAACTCATCCCCCGGTTTGAGGCTCATTTGTTTGGTGTAGGCTGCACCAATCAGCAGGTTACCGTTAGACTGAACGCTAATGCGATAGCTAGCGCTGCGTCCACCTCGCCCACTGCCGTTCTGAGGGCCATCAAACTGGATTCCCTCGGCTTCAAGCAGGGCATTCATAAACTTCATCATGTTGACTCGGGGGGCTCCCGATTTCGTTAAGCTATAGTAACCACAAGCCTTAGCCTTCTCCTCCGGGCTGTAGCTATTCAGTTCTTTAACTTTCTCAACAAGGGCTTGCCCGGTGAGCGGTTTAACTGGAGTATCCTTAGCCATTAACCTTGTTCTCGTCAGTGATGGGATAATTTAGACGCTTTGTTACTCAGGGCGACGTTTATTGACGTTACATGGCCCTAATGAACGCACGCCAAATCATACTACAGCAAAACCTTTTTGGCATTCTTTTTTAACTGGAATTTGTTTCGTTTTCTGGGCCTTTCCTAGCCCCAAGGATGGGCACAAATAATGGCAGGATAGGGAGAGTAGGGGGATGAATCCTAAGGACAGTGAACACGCTAGGGGCAGCGACCATGAAGTTAACCACCCGTGGCCACTATAGTGTTAAAGCACTGCTCGATTTGGCCCTCCAGCCTTCTCGGCGGCCTGTTTCCGTGCAGACGATTGCCCAGCGCCAGGGTTTGCCACCGCCCTATCTAGAGAAGTTGCTCATCGACCTGCGGCGGGCCGGAATTGTCGAGTCGGTGCGCGGTTCCCAAGGGGGCTATCGGCTGGCCAAGGCTCCGGCCCACATTTCCCTGGGCCAGATTTTGGAAGCCGTGGGGGAACAGGTGACGCCCCTGCCTCGCCACCAACCCCAGGCCGACCAAGCCGAAGATTGGGTGACCTTTGCGGTGTGGAATCGCCTCTCCCAAAAACTGAAGGAAGCCCTCTATAGTATTTCCCTGGAGGATTTGTATTTTGATGCCCGCAGTTGGCAGGCGGCCCAGGGAGATGATGTCAGCTTTGTGGTTTGAACGGGCCGGATTGTTGTTGCTAGCGGCGGGGCTCGATTTCGTCCTCGGCGATCCCTGGGGTTGGCCCCATCCGGTGCAGAGCATTGGCTGGGCGATTACCCAGGGCAAGCGGGGAATTTTGGCTCTGAAGCTTGCGCCCCCGGGGGAGAAGATCCTGGGCGTGGGGTTGGGGTTGGCGGTAATTGGCGGCAGTGGGTTCACGGGGTGGGCACTGGTGGCGGTGGCGAATCGCCTGCACCTGGGCCTGGGGATACTGGTAGAGATCGTGCTGTTGGCCAGTTGCTTGGCAGGGCGCAGTTTACGGCGGGCCGCAGAGGATGTGCTGGCTCCCCTGGAGGCGGGCGATCTGCAAACGGCTAGGCAACGGCTGGGTCTTTACGTGGGGCGTGATACCGAAACCCTAGACCAGCCAGACATCCTGCGGGCGGTGATGGAAACCATTAGCGAGAATGCCACCGATGGGGTGATGGCCCCGGTGTTCTACGCCCTCCTCGGTAGCTTTACCCCCCTTGGCCCGGTGCCCGTGGCCCTGGCCTACAAAGCCGCCAGCACCCTGGATTCTATGGTGGGTTACCGAGAGGCTCCCTACACCCACCTGGGCTGGTTTAGCGCCCAACTAGAGGATCGGCTGACCTGGGTGCCCTGCCGCCTGACGGTACTCACCATTGCCCTTCTGTCAGGATGCCCCCAGCGAGTGCTAGCCCTGTGCCACCGCGATGCCCCCGCCGACCCCAGCCCCAATGCCGGATGGAGCGAGTGCGCCTATGCCGCCGCCCTAGGGGTGCAACTGGGCGGGATGAATACCTACCGTGGTCAACCCAAGGCAAAACCCCTGCTGGGAGACCCCGAACAACCCATCACCCCAGAACGGATTCGGCGAGGCATGGCCCTCACCCGCTGGGCGGTGCTGCTGTGGCTAGCGTTAGGCGTGGGCAGCTTAGCGTTGCTAGCAGGGCTACAACGGATCTAGATCGGCACCCAACCGATTGAAGTCCTCTTTCCGGCTTGCCCTTGAGCCCTCACCCAACCTAGGGCCATCTACCGGACTTGACCACGCCCCGACGAATTGCAACGTTTCCTATCAAGATGCCAGATAGGCGATAGTTACGACGGGCCGATGGGCATCACTAAATGGAAGGAGTCGTTTCTACTTGAGTGCCGCCATGAATACCCCCATTGCCCAGTGGAAATCTGAATACGAAACGGGAAACCCCCTGGTAGATGCCCAGCACCAAAGCATTTTCAGTATTATCAATGCGCTTCAGTCGGCCATGGCGGCGGGGCAGGGCACCGAAATGCTGGAGCAAACCATTCGCAGCGTGCGAGACTATACCACCGTCCACTTTGATACCGAAGAACAGTACATGCGGGATCAGGGCTATGTGGGGTATGAGGCGCACAAGCGCAAGCACGATGCCCTACGCGCCAAGTTCACAGCCTTCGAGCAGCAGTCCTACCCGGATATGCAGCAGCACGTCATTATGGTGTCGCACTTTTTAACCACCTGGCTGATCCACCACATCCAAAACGAGGATCAGGCCATGATTGCCACCTGTCGCCCAGCCCCCCCGATCCCACCCCCCCAAACCCCCACCGCCGTACCCGCTGCCCTGGCGGAAATTGCCCAGTGGCGACCAGAATACGAAACGGGCTACACCCTCATTGACGACCAGCACCGCAGCCTTTTCCACGCTATCAACGCTCTGAACAGCGCGATTTTGATGGGCCGAGGCGAGGAACTCCTGGAACGCACCCTCAAAATTCTGGAAAGCTATACCACCATCCACTTCAAGACCGAAGAACATTTCATGGCCGAGCTTCAGTATCCCGACTACGCCGACCATGTCACGAAACATCAACAACTGCGCCAACGGGTTGAATCGTTTTTGGCCCAAGAAGCCCAGGTGCCCGACCGCTGGCTAGCACTACGGGTGTCTCGCTTTCTCACCGACTGGCTCATTAACCACATCAAGGCCGAAGACCAGCGCATGATTGATTTTCTCCGTCAGGCCCGCCACCAGCAACAACAACTCACCGCCGCCGCCCAGCAAGCCAAGAGCCAAGGCCACCCATCCTAGCCAGACTAAGACGGCACATCCTTCGCTAGGGCATCTCGCAGGGTCTCGTGGGCAAAGCCATAGTCGCCGCCCCACGGTCGCAGCACCCGCCGCTGTGCCCAACGCTGAAGCCAAGGTGCCATGGCCCAGGGCAATCGTGAGGGGGATCGGGTCAGCAGCCCGCGTACCACCCCCTGCTGGAGGGCAAAGGAAAACCACAGGTAAGCACTGATCAAGGCGGCAACGACCACTCGCAACCGGGGCACCGTCAACAGGGTCAGCGGCGATTGCCCATTCACCACAGCGGGCATCACCAACACCAGGGCAAAGACCAGCGCCAAAAGCCCAAAGAGAATCGCCCCATTGCGTAGGGCCATTTGAATATCCTGATTAGGCCGCTGCCGAATTTGAATCCCCTGGGGGAGCCCACCCCACAGGCCCAGCCCCAGCCCTAAGCCCCAGCCCAGCACTGCCCCCACCAATCCACCCCAGCCAAAGGCCGGAAGCCCCAGGTTAAACCGAGCCAGAATTAACGACCCCAAGCTGCCCACCCCCAGGCCCAGCCCCAGGGCAGGCACCGTACACACCAAGGCCAAACCACCCACACTGCGCCAAGAGGCCAGGGCCAAACTCAAGCGGGTATAGGGAAAGGCTTCGAGATCGATCTGGGAAAAGGACAGCCCCCAAGCCAACCCCACCCCCGGATTGCCGCCGATCACCGTAAAGATCACCAGCATCAACATCCCCAGCAACAGTCGATACAGCAACCGCTGAGATTCCGGGAGCCAGCTTGGCCCTAGGGCATCGAGGCGGAGGGAACGGGAACGAGAGCCCATGTGGTCGGCTAGCCAGCGCAGGGTGGCGCGTTCCGCTGGGGTGGCGGGGGCGGGGGCGCGGTCGAGGCCATGGCTGAGGTAAGCCTGCACCAGGTCGTCTTTTCCCCTAATGGCCGAGGCATCGGCCCTGAGCCCAGGGGGCAGTGCCGCCAAAAGGGTGAGATACAGCGGAAATCGGCCTAGTTGCTGAAGCGCTTTGCTGGCCTTCACCTGGGGCCAGAGGGCCTCGCAGCCTTGGGCCAGTAAGTAGTCTTTGACCTGCTGGGCGGCCAAGGGCTGAATATAGAGGCCACTGTTAAATTCGCTGAATTCAATCCCACTCGTCTCCACCACCCGCCGCCGACAGCAGAGTAGCGCCGTTTGCTCCGGGTTAGAGCGCAGTAGCGTATTGATTTCCTTGGCACAGGCCCGCTGGCGAGGGGTGGGCAGGTGGTCAAAGCCATCCAGCAGCAGGGTCAACTGGCCGGACTGAAGCCACACCATAGCGGTGGGTAGGCAAATGCGGTACACCTCCCAGAGGTAGCCCACCAGCCATTGATCCAGATTTTCACCATCCCAGGCCGACAAATCCACTAGCACGGGCACCGGGCCACTGGCTTCTGTGCGGCGCAGCAATTGCTCGCCCATGGCCAGTAGGGTGTGGGTTTTGCCCATGCCGGGATCACCCAAAATCAACACCCGACCATCCACCCCATCGCGCTGAAACCAGTCGGTAATCGCCTCCTCTGAGGTCAGCACTTGGTCGGCAGATTGGCCATACTGCAACCGCCACACCTGGTAACGCAGGGGAATTGTCTGAGGGCTCAGCGACACGGTGCGACTTCGAGATTGATCCCGTCTATCGACCTCAGCCAATACCGATAGCCCCGCCCGATAGGCCCGCAACTGTTGCCCCACCGCTCGCCTAAGATCCCGTCGTTCGGCGGTGAGGTTCGCCCGCAATGGCGTGAACTGAAGTAAAACACTGGCCAACATAGGCAGATCCTAGGCAGACTATCCTAGGCACAGAGTCAGCCGCCATTGTAGCCGCTTGATCTTGAATGTGGGTGTCGGTACGAGCTGATGCCTACACTATGGCGGTTCTCTAGTGAGGAAGGGACACGATTGCTTCGTTCTAGATCCCCCCGAGAGACTGATCAGAATTTTGTGTAAGCGGTCTAGAATCCCGATACCTAAGGAGAC
>JBBAWV010000040.1:0-36077 GCA_040396995.1 Nodosilinea sp.
GAAGATAGTGAGGGGGTTGCCCCTTGTCAAAATAGCTCAATGCCAGGGTATTAATGAGTTCCCCCTATTTTCTTAAGTGAAGGTAGGGGGAATTTTGTACCAGTATTTTTTGTTGCTTCCAGAATACCAAGAAAAGACGAGTTGATACCGACCGACAGCACAATGGGCAGGTAAGATCTGAGTAGAACGGTTGAGGTCGGCAATGGTGACAACGGCAGGCTTGACGAGCGGCTCTGACAAGCAAATGACGGCCTTTTCGAGTTTTACTCCAGAGGCTATCAAGGGGGATCGAATTCTTGCTGCTATTGATGTAGGCACGAACTCGATTCACATGGTGGTGGTGAAGATTCAGCCAGACCTACCTGCATTTAGCATTATTGACCGCGAAAAAGAAACCGTGCGTCTTGGCAATTTTGACGAGACGGCCAAAACCCTAACGTCAGAGGCTATTGATCGGGCGGTAGCGGCCCTGAAACGTTGTTGTGCTATTGCTAGTAGCCTTCAGGCGGAGGAGGTGATTGCAGTGGCGACGAGTGCGGTGCGTGAAGCCACTAATGGCACGGAGTTTATTGATCGAGTTTACCAAGAGGTGGGCCTGACAGTTAACGTAATTTCGGGGACGGAGGAAGCCCGACGCATTTATCTAGGGGTCGTGTCTGGGATGGAGTTCCACGGACAACCTCACGCCGTCATTGATATTGGGGGAGGTTCAACAGAATTAATTTTGGGTACGGGAGAGCCGCACCGCTATTTAAGTAGCACTAAGGTTGGGGCCGTACGTTTGACGGCTCAGTTTGTTAAGACTAATCCTATCAGTGATGCAGAGTTTTTATCGCTCCGGGCCTATGTGCGCGGTATGTTGGAACTGCCGATTCAAGAGCTGAAAGCTAAGCTTTCGGCGAATGAGATAGTACGTTTGATTGGTACGTCAGGGACGATTGAATGCTTAGCAGCTTTGGTGGCCCATAAGCGTTTGAATCTAGTTCCAGATCCCCTGAATGGGTATCAGATGAGCTATGAGGATTTGTCTAAATTGCTGGAAGAATTGCGGCGGGCTAGCTATAGCGAACGGTTGGCCATGCCTGAAATGTCGCCTCGGCGGGCAGAAATCATTGTGGCGGGAGCGGTGATTCTCCACGAGGCGATGGGGCTGCTTGGGGCAAAGTCCATCACGATTTGCGAGCGGGCATTGCGGGAAGGGGTGGTGGTGGATTGGATGATCACCCACGGTCTGATTGAAGACCGGATGCAGTTTCAAAAGTCGGTGCGGCAACGAAACGTGTTGAAAACGGCCCATAAATATAAGGTGCATCTAGATCGGGCTGAGCGGGTAGCGGGCTTTGTGATGGATCTCTTTGAGCAAACCTACGGCAGTTTGCACACCTGGGGTGCCCTAGAGAAGGAACTGCTCTGGGCGGCGACTATCCTCCACAACTGTGGCCATTTTGTCAGTCATTCTGCCCACCACAAACATTCCTATTATCTCATCCGTCATGGGGAATTGCTGGGTTATACGGAAACAGAACTGGAAGTGATCGCTAACATTGCCCGCTATCATCGTCGCAGTGGGCCTAAGAAGAAACATGAGAATTTTCGGAATCTGCCAACGCGCTATCATCGCCAAATGGTGACCCAGTTGAGTGCTTTGTTGAGGGTGGCGGTAGCATTGGATCGGCGCGGAATTGGAGCCGTGAAAAGCATTCACTGCCATTTTGATAGTGAGGCCCATATTTTGAATTTAGACGTTGTGCCTTCCCACGCCGGGGAAGATTGTGCCTCTGAAATGTGGAATTTGGGCTATAAAAAGCAGTATTTTGAAGAGGTCTTTGAGGCTAAGCTAGTAGCTCGGTTAACGAGCTGTTAATGCTCGTTAAAAACATTCGCGTTGAAAATATGGGGTAGCGTAATGTCGAAAATTCAGCAAATTGTTGGACAGGGAATTCCCTTGGTCGGAAATGATATTGATACGGATCGGATTATTCCGGCTCGGTTTCTTAAGTGTGTTACCTTTGATGGGCTGGGAGAACAGGTGTTTGCGGATGATCGCCTTGCTCTGTCGGGGCAGCATCCCTTTGACCAGGAACATTACCAAGGTGCGTCGGTTTTGGTGGTAAATCGTAATTTTGGTTGTGGATCTTCTAGGGAACACGCGCCCCAAGCCATTGCCCGTTGGGGTATTCGCGGGATTATTGGGGAAAGTTTCGCGGAGATTTTCTTTGGCAACTGCGTCGCGATTGGGATTCCTTGCGTGACGGCGACGGCGGAAGTGGTGTCTCAGGTGCAGCAGGCCTTAACGGCCAGTCCCCAGGTAGCGGTGACCCTTGACATCGAGAACCTGCGAGTTCTCTATGGCGATCAGTCGGCGGCGGTGGAGATGCCGGAGGGGGTGCGTCAGGCGTTTTTGGCCGGGACATGGGATGCCTGCGGTCAACTCGTGGCCAACGCCGATCAAATTAACGCGACGGCGCAACGGTTAGCCTACATGGCCTGGTAAACCTAGGGTGGGTTTTCCCATAGATTTGCTAAGCGGTTGTCGCCTTTTGTGGCCCATCTAGGCATCCTCTAGGAAGTAGCCCCTGGTGTTGGGGGAATGGTGATTGCGATGGTTGCGATGGTGATGCCTGCCCTATTCCCTTGGCCCCCGACTGGATCTTGGTCGGCGGGGTCAACGGCGGCTCTGCTACGGCAGTCGATGTGTGAGTTGCCACCGCTGGGCGGAAATCCCCTGTCCCTGGCGGGGACGGCGGATCTGGCGGTGGCTCTGGATCAACTGATCGCCATTGTGATGACGATGCGGTCGCCCACGGCAGGCTGGACAGCGGATACGATGCTCACCCCGGAACTGTTGGCTCCCTACATCAGTGAGGAGGTGTGGAATGTGCTAGAGAGTTTATCCCAGTCGGGTGTTGCGCAACGCCTGGAGACTAAGGAGCCGATCACCATTTTGCCTGTGCCCTCGCTGATTCCTCGGCTGTTGTGGATGTTGGCTAGCAGTGGCTACGAGGTGATGCACCTCGTGGAGGGGGGCCGAGCCACGGTGCGACGATCCGGAACAGGGACAGCGAGCGTGGTGCGGTTGGTACCTGTGCTGACCTTGATGACGGAACAAGCTACCTATGCCCTGGATTTAGTCACCCAGGCGGATCCTTCCCCATCCCTTTGGCTAGCCCCAGAGACGATGATTTCCCTGCTGGATCACGACCTGAGTGGAGATTGGATCTCGGTTGAGGCTCTGACGGCGGGGGTTCTGGACGTCGTGGCCTGTACCCAGCCTGCGTTATATGAGGTCTTGACAACGGGGCGACGGGTGGAGGCTTTGTGCCCCTTTCAACCCTGGCAAACGGCAACCCTGCGTCTGCATTTGTATATGGCGGATATGGGTGTGCAGGGGGGGGGCACCGCCCTGGCTACGGCACCCAGCCCGGCCCTACCCGCCGTCTCCCCAGAGCCAACGGACTCCACGGCGTTTACCCTGGACGACTTTGCCAACACCCTGATGGATGAGGCGGTGCCTTCCACGGAGGGAATTCTAGGGGACTGGCTCACCTTTACCGATGAGGGCTGGGTGCGACGGTTCCTCCATAGCCACGCCCAGCGGGTTCTAGTACAGGGGCTCTCCAACCTTGGGCCGCAGGGTGGATCAAGGTCCGACGAAGAACGGGAATTGGCCTGTGCTACCTTGGCCTATCGGGCTACCCAGGGCATCGACGGGCCAAAGGGGCTGTTTAAGCACACCTTCGTGCGGGTTCCGGTGCTGGTGGCGGATCTGTGGCCCCGGTTCCGCTGGTATTTGGCCCAAAGTTCGGAACGGGTGATGCAACTGATGGGCGGATTGCCTGCTCAGGCGTTGTCTCCTGGGCGGGGATGGCAGCAGGGCATTCTCTCCCTGCGTCCCTTGATGCACCTGACCATGTCCTCGAAAACTTGGATCATCGACCTAGGTAACGGTCGGCTGTTGCCTACGATGCCCTTGGCCCTGCCGGGGGATGCGGTGATTGAAACCACCCAGGCTGGAGATTGGGCCAACCATCAAACCATTGCGGCCCTAATTGCCCTGGTAGAGCAGGACTTAGCCCAGAATGCACCTGCGATGGCGGCGTTGGCCCAGGGCACGACGGTTCACCTGCGCGACTTAGATGTGGATGAGGATAGCCCCGTTGTCCTCCTGACCTTACAGTGGTGTTTTACCTGGGCCTAGGGGGGCTAGGGGCAGGGTATGTCCGGTTCGGCGCGACCGTAGCGGGCGATGACGGGCTGGCTAGGATCGGCCTCGCGCTGAAGCCATGCCCAAAGCTGATCGCCGAGGGAAAAATGCCACCATTCCTTGGGATGGCGATAAAAGCCAGCGGAGGCCATGGCTTGGTTGAGGATTTGACGATGGTGATGGAAACGCTGGGCCTCTGGATCGGGGTGATTGGCAAAATAATTGGGCCAGGATCGGTCTGAAATTTCGTCAATGGGGGAACCCATGGGAATGGGGTGGCCCTCGGCATCCACAAGGCTGATATCAACAGCGGCTCCGGTGCTGTGGGGGGGCGGAGTACGTGGATCGAGACTGGGGACGGCCCAAAACTGGATCACGTCGGCCATCAACTCCCGCTGCTGTTCCTCGGTGAGATCCGTTGCCTGGGGGTAGCGCTGCTGCCGTAGTTCCCCCAGGGCATGGTTGACCATGAACTGTTGCACCGCAATGGGGCGATAGGCATCAAAGATTTGTATCCGCCACTGAGGCCATTGCCGCTGAAGGCCCTGTTGGGCTTCCTGGAGGGCATCCAGCACCCCCGCCCGTAGCCGATAGGGAGACTGCCCACCGTAGGGTGCCCCAAGCTGTTGGTAGGGGTGGGGATCAACCATGGCGAAGGTGTCGGGCGGAATGGCCACCAGGGGTTCGCCGCAGTCTTTAAGAGGAATAGCGTGGTAGGGCTTCATGGCAAGCGGTTCAGGCGAGATTGAGGTCGGTTAGCCAATCCGCAAGGCCGTTGAGGATGAGCTGCACGCCGATAGCCATTACAAACAGGCCCAGCAGGCGGCTCATAGCTTGAATGCCGCTCGCCCCTAGCAGCTTTAGCAGTAGGCTAGAGGATCGCAGCGCCAGAAAAATGCTGAGGCCAATCAACACAATGGCCACGGTGATGGCAAGCAGGTGCAGCCCCAGGGGTAGAGATGTGGCGGTGCGGGTTTGGGCGGCGAGGCCCACGGTGACGGCAATGGCCCCCGGCCCCGACAGCAGGGGGATGGTCATGGGCATGAAAGCAATATCTCGGTGCTGTTCCCGCCTTTGGGCGGCGTCTTGGTTATCCACCGGGGTGAGCTTGGGGTCGGAGTTCATGGCTTTCCAGGCGGCGTGGAAGACCACCATTCCCCCAGCGATGCGCACCACCGCTAAGGACACCCCAAAAAAGTCCAGCAAGCTACCGCCAACCAGCAACGCACCCACCAGTAATAGGATGACATTGCGGGCGATAGTGACGGCGTAGCGGTGGCGTAGTTCCTTGGGCACCCCGGTGGTGAGCACCAAAAAAATGGGCACTGCGCCAATCGGATCCACTACGGGGAAGAGGGCTGCCACCCCGCCCAGAACTCCATCTAAAAACGGCTGCATGGTCATCGAGACAAGGGGCTATTTCCAGGTGCGGTTTTCTAGGTCGCGCATTTGTCGTTCTAGGCGATCCAATCGTCCGCGCAGTTCATCCATTTCGGCTTGGCGGGGCACCCCCAAATCCTGAAGAGTGTTGCGAAACAGACGTTGAAACTGGTCTTCGAGGGCGGTGTTGTTCACGTTGAGCTGGGCCATCACCTCATCCACAAAACCCTTGGCCTGGTCAGGGTTGAATTTGCCTTCCTGCACCCAGTCCTCAGTCACCTGCTTCAGCCGCTCGGCTACCAGGGAGGTGGTGCCCACCCCAATCATCAGTAACTGTCGCAGCAGGTTGTTGGTATCCATAGGTTAAGCGATCCTCCGCGAGGGTGGGGACATCAGCGGGCTAACGATCAACCCACGGCTCTATTCTGTCAGAGATTGCGGGATTGCCCAGGTATTGAAAGCCGTACTGAAGGCCAGGGGGGTTCCGTTGGGGAGTCGGGAGTCGGGAGTGGACAATGGGGCGTTGAGGGTAGGGAACGGTTAGCCTACAGAGAACTGGAATCCAAGCTGGCGGCGGCTTCGGGAGATTGGGGTAGGTGTAGACCACATTCCTGCTTGAGCCCCTTAAAGCGGGTGTCGCGCTCATTTTTGTCGTTGGCGGAAATCGGACGGCTGGAATGCCAATCGCCCACGGTGACGTAGCCCTTGTCAAACAGGGGGTGGTAGGGCAAATCGTGGGCCACCAGGTATTGATAGACCTGCTTGGCCGTCCAGCTTAGGATGGGCATAATTTTATAGCGTCCGCCCTGCTGGCCAATGAGCGACAGGGTGCGGCGGTGGTCGGTTTGATCGGCCCGCAGCCCTGCCAACCAGGCCGTCGCGCCTAATTCGGTTAGCGCCCGCTGCATGGGCTCTACCTTGCGAATGTGGTCGTAGCGGTTGAAGGATTCCACATCGTTGTGCTCCCACAGCCGACCATAGATGGCCTCCATGCGGGCTGGACTGAGGGGCGATTGGTAGACCTTTAGGTTGAGATGTAGCCGTTCTGTGAGTTCTTCGGCAAAGCGGTAGGTTTCCACCGGGAGATAGCCCGTATCCACCCAAATAACGGGAATTTGGGGCACTACCTGGGTCACCAAATGCAGCATCACCGCCGACTGAATGCCAAAGCTAGTACTCAAGACCAAGCCCTCGCCAAAGGTGTCGTAGCCCCACTGCACTAGGCGGCTCGCATCGGCATCGGCCCACTGCCGATTCACCGCCTCTAGATCGAGGGCGGGGTTGACTGGCCGAGGGCTTAGCGATAGCGCGACATCTGACATCGGTGGACTCCTAAAGCGCCTTAATCCACTAGCTTATAACGATTTTTTTGCCAATGACCGTCTGGATCCTTGGCCTATTCCCCCCTACGGACACACCGCTGTACGCCCCAAGCCCTAGTCCGTTGACCAAATTCCGCCCTAGGGACAGGCTGCCCTTGCCCCGTCTCCCTTTCCGACTACTCTCGTTCAGCTTAAAATCCTGGTTGATTAGATTGTATACAGTGTCCTCAACCCATGACTTCCCACCCCTCCTACCCCCGTGATCTCATTGGCTATGGCTCCACGCCGCCCCATCCCCAATGGCCCGGAAATGCCCGTATTGCGGTGCAATTTGTGATCAACTATGAAGAAGGCGGCGAAAACTGCGTTCTCCACGGCGATGCGGCCTCGGAGTCGTTTTTGTCGGAAAGCGTGGGCACTCCCCCGTTGATGGGGGTGCGCAATATGAATATGGAGTCGATGTATGAATACGGCAGTCGGGCGGGGTTTTGGCGACTGCATCGGTTGTTTACTAGCCGAGGTTTGCCCCTCACGGTCTATGCGGTGGCGATGGCCATGGCCCGCAACCCAGAGGCGGTGGCGGCGATGAATGAGGCGGGGTGGGAAATTGCCAGCCACGGCTACCGCTGGATTGACTATCAGTATTTTGGGATGGAAGCCGAGCGAGACCATATTCGCAAAGCGGTGGAGGTCCATACCCAGGTGGCGGGGGCTCGACCTCTGGGGTTCTACCAAGGCCGTATGAGCCCCAATACCCGCGCCCTGGTGGTGGAAGAAGGGGGCTTTCTCTATGATGCCGACAGCTACGCCGACGATCTGCCCTACTGGACGCTGGACTACGGCAAGCCCCACCTGATCATCCCCTACACCCTCGACAATAACGACATGCGCTTTGCCACCTATGCCGGGTTTAATTCGGGGGATCAGTTCTTTGCCTACCTGCGCGATGCCTTCGACACCCTCTACGCCGAAGGGGATGAGGCTCCCAAGATGATGAGCATTGGCCTCCATTGCCGTCTGGCCGGACGCCCCGGACGCGCCGCTGCCCTAGCTCGATTCCTCGGCTATGTGCAAGGCCATGAGCGGGTGTGGATCTGCCGTCGGGTAGACATCGCTCACCACTGGCATCAGCACCACACGCCCTAGGGATAGGGGGTGTGCCCTATCGTTACCAGAGAACGTTTTTTGCCCGACTCTAGTTTCTTCAGACAGATCCTTGGCTTAGACTGAAGGAACACGATGGATTGAGGATAGCTGACGATGATTTTCCCCGGTGCTCCTGTTACGGTGACTAACGTGAATGATACCTACTACGGCTTTCAGGGCTTGGTGCAGCGCATTACCGATGGCAAGGTGGCCGTTTTGTTTGAAGGCGGCAACTGGGATAAGTTAGTCACCTTCAACCTCGACGAACTGGCCCCCGTTAGCCCTGGCCAACGGCGCAGCTAGGGTTCTATGCGTTTGCCCCTGCCCACTTCGGCCCCACCTCGCCCGCCGGATCACCTGGCGGAGGTGATTGAAACCTCCACGACGGAATTTTTGGCCCAGTGTCTTGATCCTGATGGCCTGAGTTTTCCGGTGATGCCGGAGTTTGGCAGTTGGGTGCTGTCCCAGGATGAGGAGTCGGGTAACCAAATTTATGGCGTGGTTTACCATGCCACCACCAGCCCCATTGATTCGGTGCATCGGGCTAGAGCCTTGGGGCTTTCTCTAGCGGAACTGCGGGAACAGCAGCCGCAAATTTTCGCCATGCTGAAAACCGAGTTTCGGGTGGCGATTATGGGGTTTCGGGCTCCCAATTTGGCTGGGGAACCCACCGGGCCCATGTTTCAGTATCTGCCACCCCGTCCGCCCCAGGTGCATCAGGCGGTCTATCGCTGCCCTACCGATGCGGTGCTGGCCTTTACCGATAACCTCGGCTTTTTGCGGACGCTGGTGGGCCTCAGCCAAGCCCCGATAGATAGCCTGGTGGCGGCGGTGGTGCGCCGGGGCTATCAAACCCGCAATTTGGATCGGGCTTGGTTGGTGCAGGCGGGCCGCACCCTCAGCACGCTGCTCAAAGACGACTACGACCGTTTACGCCAAATCCTGAGCCAAATCCATGCCTAGGCCGTGTGGTGTGTGGGCCGTGTGGTGTTTTAACTGAAGATCAGGCTGGCTATAGCTGGGGTTTTCCTGCCTCTTCGATGGGGCAGGGCTATCTACGGCTTGCTAGGGGCATCTCTGGGCCATCCCGGCCTATCTGCATCCGTTTTATCTGTGGTAATCATGCAAACCTTCGATTGGATTGTGGTGGGGAATGGCCTAGTGGGGGCTGCCGCCAGCTATGAACTGGCCCGCCAGGGGCTATCAGTGCTGTTGGTGGAGCAACGCCTCACCCCCGCCAGTGCCACCCGCTACAGCTATGGCGGCATTCCCTACTGGGCGGGCACCTGTGACCTCACCCGCACCCTCTGCCAGGAGGGCATTGCGAAACACCGCCAACTGTCGGCGGAATTGGGCTTTGAGACCCAGTTTCGGGAGCTAGACCTGCTGCTGACGGTGGCCCCCGATGATGATCTTCAAGCTCTCGCGGCGGAATATGCCAAATTCGCCACGCCACCCCGGTTTATCGACCATGCCGAGGCCAAGGCCTTAGAGCCCCTGCTGACTGGCCCAGCGGTGGCTGGAGCCTTTACCGTGCGCCATGGCCATGTGTCTCCGGTGGCGGTGGTATCAGCCTATAACCAAGCCTTTCAGCGGCTAGGGGGCACCCGGATGATCGCCCAAGTGACGGGAGTGGTGCGCATCAAAGACCGCGTAACGGGTATTCTCACCGCTGAGCAAGCCTATCCAGCCCAGCGGGTGTTGGTGGCGTCTGGAGCCTTTAGTCGTCAACTGTTGGCCACCGCAGGGTTAAAGGTGCCGCTCTATCACACCCAGGCCGAACTGATCGAAACCCTACCCACGCCAGAGATTACCCTCCGCACCCTGGTGATGCCAGCGATGACCCAACGCTTTGATCTAGAGGCCAAGGCGAGCCGCCCTGAGGTAGACGCCCTCTGGGATGAACCGGGCCACGAAATTACCCCCTCCATCATCGACGGGGGGGCGGTGCAATTCCGGGATCGGCATCTCTGTTTGGGGCAAATTAGCCGTACCGTTACTGGGCTGGATAACCGCGCCGATACCAGCGCCAGTATCCAGCGGTTACGGGCCACCTTGGCTGGAATTTTACCTGCTCTCAGCGAGCTACCAGGTTACTGGCACCGCTGTCCTGTAAGCTTTAGCCGCGACGGCCTACCCCTAGTCGGCCCCCTACCTGGCTTAGAGGGGCTTGACCTGATGGCCGGATTTAATGGGCCGTTCGTGTATCTGCCGCCCCTTGCCCAGCGCTTTGCCCAGGCGGTGGTGGGACAGCCCGACGACCTGCTGACGGCGTTAAGCCCAGGGCGATTTCTGGCGGAAGCCTAGGGCAGACGGAAAGGTTTACAATAACCTCTGGCCTTCACTGTTCTTCACCATGACCACCCCTGCACCCAGCGCCGAATCCCCATCGACCATCCCAGAGGCCACGGCCCCCAGCCCCGCTACCGATGCCCCCGCCTTTGGCTGGACAGCCTACGCTGAGCGCATCAATGGTCGCTTTGCCATGGTGGGGTTTGTGGCCTTGCTGGTGCTAGAACTCGTAACCCAACAAACCTTTTTCACCTGGCTCGGCTTCTAGACGGGGACGATACGAGGCATTCGTCGCCCATCCAAGCTCCAGACCCCGAGGCTCAATACACGGTAGGGGCTGGGGTAGGGCTGGGAGACTCGGCCCCTATCGGGGGAAATCGTAGTTCCCACCCCCTGGCCCCGATGGGGAAAGCCGTTTAATCCTGCTTATTTGCAAAGGGTTGATTCAGCAGGCGCAGACGCGATCGACTGGGCAGCGGTAGGGTCAGGGGATCATCGGTGTGGATTTCGCGAGCGGCCCGTACCAGCAGGGCCGCAGTGACCAGACTGGCAATCATCGAACTACCGCCGTAGCTCACCATGGGGAGGGGTAATCCGGTGGTGGGCAAGACGCCGCTGGCGACGCCAATGTTCAGAAACGACTGCCCCACTAGTAGCACCATGGCCCCAATGGCCACCAGCCTATGCAGGGGATGGTTGAGCCGTAGCGCCACCACTAGCGCGACGGTGGCATAGGTAGCCAAAAAGGTGAGCAACAGTAGCCCCCCAATGAAGCCAAACTCCTCGGCGTAGACCGCAAAGATGAAGTCGGTGTATTGAATCGGCAGGGAAGAGAGCTTTTGTTGGGAGAGGCCGAAGCCTTGGCCCCAGAGGCCACCAGACCCAATGGCCAATAGGCTTTGGATAAGCTGATAGCCCTGATCGCCGGGATCTGCCCAGGGATTGAGGAAAGAGATGATGCGTTGGCGTTGGTAGGTCTTGATGCTAACGCTAATGGTGGCCGCCGCCAAACCACTTAACGCCGCCAAACTGATGTAGCGATAGGGCAACCCTGCGGCCAGGGCAATGAGCCAGAGGGTGCCGCCGCAGACTGCCGCCGTACTGAGGTTGGGCTGAATCAGAATAGCCGCCACAATGGCAACGAAAATCCCAAGCCAAGTCAGCCGCTTGTCCCAGGTCAGCCGATCCCAGCGGCCAAACAACCAGGCTCCTTGCAGCACTAGACAGGGCTTTAGCAATTCCGAGGGTTGGATCATAAATGGCCCTAGGGGCAGCCAGCGGGTGGCTCCGTTCACCGTCACCCCCAGGGTCGGAACCAGGGTGAGCAGCACGAGCCCAAACAATGCCAGGAGAATCAGTCCGGCCCCCCGCAGCAGTCGATCTAGGGGGGTGTGGACAATGCGGTTGAAGATCATTAACCCTAACGTTGCCCACATCATCTGTACGAGGACGTAGTGCAGACCGTGGCCCTGCTCGGTCATGGAAACGGCGTAGGAGGCAGAAAAGAGAATCAGCAGCCCAAAGCCCAGCCATAGGAAGGTGAGCCAGCGCAGCCAGCGGGCTTCGGCAGACCATTCGGCCACGGTGGTATCAAACCAGGGAACAACGTGTGTGAGTTTCAACCGAATCTCCCTCAAGGATGGGCTTATCGTTGGGGCGGGCTTAATGGGGATGGGGCACCCCAAATTTTCAGGGTCAGTATAGCCGAGGAACCACTAAACGGCACAGAGATTTCTTGCCTAAAACGGGGCACGGGTTAAGTGGCTGGTGTCGGCTTGACCCATGGCTCTCCCAGGGCGGAACGTTTTTATGGATATACAACCTATGCCGTGTGAGCTTTTTTACCAGCCATCCGGCTCTCGACATGCCCCTTAAATCCACCCTTGAACGACGGCCTGGTAGACCCCTTGGTAACGGTTTTTGGCCTTTAGCTTAGCCAAGCTGTTATTGATGTGAAACTTAACCGTGCTCTCGCTAATATATAGCGCCTGGGCAATGGCTCGGTCGCGCTGTCCATCCGCCAGCAAGGTCATGACCTGGCGCTCACGTTCTGAGAGCAGCGGCACCGATTCCTGATAACGTCCCAAAGGATCCTGAAGGGCTTGGTGGATGAGGGCGTGTAGCTCCTCTGCGGTGGTCTCTAAATCCATCACCGCCGCAATGCCGGGGGGAATGGCTCCGGCCCCATGGTGAACCCAGATGACGGGCAGATCCCCCAGCAACCCTGGGTCATCGGTGACCCGAATCACGGCGGGGGCATCCCGTTCGGCCACCACCACAAACCCCGCCTGGGCCACCAACTGGACGGCCCCCTGGTGAAGTAGGGCCGGACGGCATTGCACCTGTACCACCATGGGATATTGGGCCGCAGGTAGCTTCAGAGACAGTTGGCAGGTCTGCCGCTGCACCACCGACCGAATCTCAAGGTTCCCCCCTAAACAGAGGACGCCGTGCTGAAGATCCGCCAGAGGGGAATCCCCATAGCCCCACTCCTGGCGCTCTCCCCCGTCTTCTCCCCCAGGAAACAGGCCGGAAATGCCATGGGCAATGGCCTCGAGATGGACGCTGGCGGGGGCATAGGTGAGGCGACAATAGCCACAATTCAACTGCTTTAGCGTGTCTACAGCCTGGAGCAGGAGTTGGGCAACGAGGGGTCTCAGCGGACGTTCCGTGCCGATGAGGGTAAATTGGCTATGCTCCAGAATGTGAGCCAGTTGATCGGATAGCGAGGCAGGACGCACCTCGGAAACCCCAGCCGTCGAAGTTGGGGCGGTGGACAGGGCCGCCTCTAACGCGACCGCGACGGTCATGCACAGCACCTGCAAAACCTCTAGAAACTCTGGATCGAAGGGGCCATGACTAAAACTTGCCAAAACGCCTAGCACCCTATCCCCCGCTACGAGGGGGTAGCCTGCAAAGCCCTGAATGTGGTTATCCAGCGCCCATTGGCGATCTTTAACCCAAGCCTCCTCCGGCAGGTGATTGCTGAGAAACGGCACCTGATTTTGGGCAATTTTTCCTACCTTATATGCCCCCACAGGCACCCGAGCAAAGGATCCGTTGGTGTGGGTATACAGCCCAGAGGACGCCACCAAGCGCAGCATGATCTGATTAGGCTCCAACAACCACATGCGGGCAAAGGCACAGCCAAAGCGCTGCACCAAGGCATCTGTAACCCGGTGAGCAATTTGGGTTGGGTCAAGCTGGCCACTAATGGACTTGGCAATCTCCTTGATTTGCTGCAAGTCATGCACTAATCGGGCGGCATCTAAAAGCGAAGGAAATTGTCCCACAGGTACCCAAATATGTTCGACATCGGCCAATGACTCATCCATGTCACTGGGGCATGGTTTTAGTTGATTACAAATTGCTCGATGACTTCGTATCCCTAGTTACAGAGCTTTGGCCATCACGGGCGGGCGTTTTGGGCGAGGGCACACCTCGCAACGGGCCACCCACAAGGAAATCATGCCATCACGGTTCCAAAAGGCCGTTGTATCGAATGCCGGATAGCGCCATTACCCTAGCCGCCAGACCGTTAGATCTGCGACACACTGATCTTAGGCTGGGACTCTAGGGCCAACGATAGCGGTATGGAATGGAATCTTGAAGTAAAAACAATACAAATAAACTATTTTTGACATCTAGAAAGACGCCCTGTGTAGAAAAATTAATTTATTTTTTGGTGGCTCTTGGGTGTTAGTCGCGGCAATGATCTGGGCAACCTAAAAAAGACAACGCTGGCACAAGCCATCAAGCTTTAGGTGAGTTTGGTTCGATTGGTTCAGTCACCTTTCCCGCGTTGTCTTGCTGTCATCAATCCCAAGTGACCCATCATGAATTTAGAAGAAGCCCTGCAACACTTAGCGCCCGATGCGTCTGAGCCGCTAGTTGTTGATACCTTTGTCCGATATTTTCTAGACGCTTTAGGATTTAATCATCTGGAAAGAATTCCAGAATTTCCCATAGGCGGTCAAAATAAAGTTGACTTTGCTGCACGCAAAAATTTAGATGACGATATTTTCGTTCATAGTCATCACAAGCCCTATCTCTATGTTGAAGTCAAGGCAAAGTCCAAAAACTTAGGCGATGAGAAACATGGTGACTATCGCAGGACTGTTGAACAGCTTAAGCGATATCTTCAAGCTCCTGTTTCTAAATCAGTAGCTTGGGGAATTATTACTAATGCTACACATATTCAACTCTTTCGCAAGCACGAGAAAGTAGTTCATCCTGCAACTCCATGCTTGACAACGGATGGGAATATCAAGAAAATAGTTCACGATTTTCAAGAAATCATTGATGCGCCCAAACGAGCATTGATTATTGCTGTTTACAATAACAAAGGTGGTGTCGGAAAAACTACGACTACGCTAAATATGGCGGCTACTCTTACTAGAGAAGGGAAAAAGGTTCTTATTGTAGATTTTGACCCACATCAGAGCGATTTAGGTGATGCCTTAAATCTTTCACCTTTAAACGGAGATTTGTTTGAGATCCTTAAAGACAAAAATGGTGATGCCAGAAAAGTGGTTTCAACCTATAAATTTGAACATCCCAGCCTCAAAAATCCTTGGACTCTTGATGTCATTCGTGCTGACAAAAGAATGTCCAGTGAATTTGATAAAGGTGACTTAAATAAATACTTGAAAATTCATGGACTCAAACGAGCCTTAGAATCTGTTCGCAACGATTATGATTACATATTGATCGATACGCCGCCTAACTGGCACATTTTTGCTCAACAAGCTATTTTTGCTGCCGATGTTGTTCTGATTCCTGCCCGTCATGATGATCTTCACTCTTTACAAAATGCAGGTGACGCCATCGCCAAGTTTATTCCTGAGATTCAAGAAAAATGTCAAAGTCTAGGCAATGCAGGGCCAATCGCACTCCCAATCTTCATGAATAATGCGTTTCGAGAGACAGGTTATCAAAAACAATTGATGCATGATGCTATTGCAAAGATTATCAAAGAAAAGAGGAAAGAGGCGAATGGTTTTGATTTGTTGCCGTACTTTTATCCTCGATATAAGCCTAGTCATAAGGATCAGACGATGATCTCAATTCCTTACATGGCTCATATTTCGCGGGCTAATTTTATGCACCTGCCAGCCGCTTTTGGATTTAAGGTTGCTCGCGAACAGTATCAAAAAATTGCGAAGGGGTATTTCCTGTAATGGCTCTCTCTACTGTTGGCAACTTAATGTGTCTCCCCATTGATGAAATTGAACCGGGAAATCCTACGGAAGTTCATCAATATATTCTCCAATTTGTAGTCAAGAAATTTAATGACGACAGCCGAAACTGGATTCCAGTAATTGTTAAAGAAATTGGTTTGGATCAATACCAAGTCATCGCCAATTCTTTTGTCTATGCTGCCGCTGTTGAAGCAGGTTTAGAAGAAATCTGGTGTATTATTGCAGGGGATTCTCCTGAAGTAACTGAGCTAAGCCAAGCCCTAGCCCAAGAAACACAACCGAAAACCAATCTATCCACAGCAAATCGGGACGAAATTGCTGCGGCCTTGGACTATCTCATCCAGCAACCTGGAACACCGTTAAAGGGGGTTCGGGCGGCTTCTGTAGTGGCCCGTTTAGATGAAGCTCCACGGGAGTATTGGAAGGATCTAAAACCCATTACTAAGTTAGGTTGCGGCATTACTGGAGCTAAGCTAAAAGCCCTGGAGCAGGTTTTCTATCTCACACCCCAGCCCATTCCAGAAATTACAACCGATACCCGCTTGTTGGAGATGATGGCCCTTGGGGAGTTGAAAGTGATGGCCAAGAAACAAGGGCTGACGAGCTACAAGAGCCTCAACAAAGCTGATCTAATCAAGCTACTATCTGATCCTCCAGAACCCATATCAGAAAATGACAGTGGTAGTCTTTCGTTGGAAATGATGACCGTTGGGGAGTTGAAAGCGATGGCTAAGAAAAAAGGACTGACGGGTTTTGCGAAACTTAAAAAGCCAGACCTCGTTAAGCTTCTGTCTGAAGCCTCCGAATGATCTGGCCTTTTATGGTGTAGCTGAGTTAATCGATCCGTTTTAGGCGACTGAACTAAAGCGGATTTTGAGGTAATCGTCCTCCATTTTGGCTCCAGAGGGTTGCAGGGCCGCGAGGGCTTGGGGCAGTACCAAGTTGCGGCGGTGGTTGCCGATGCGAATATTCAGTTCGTCGGCAGATTTGCTCAGTTCAATTTTGTCCTTAGGGATGCCGGGGAGGTATAGTTCTAGGCTGTAATTGCTGTTTTCTTGCACCACGCGCAGGGTCGTTTCTTTGTAGTAAACCTGGGCCGGATCTTCATCCTTATAAAGGGTGTCTTTGAGGCGATAGAGCGCTTCAAGACCGCACATTTCCTCGGCAAATAGGGGCACTTCCTTCACAGGCAGAGGGCGGAAATCGTCGTGGATTTCTTGCTTATATTCCTGCTGCTTTTCCTTCATGCGCTGGAAGAAGGGATCCTGCACTTCTTCGGGGATGATGCGGTTAGCGATCACCAAATCCGTCCCCACGTTGTACAGACTTAGGTAGGCGTGGGCACGAAGGGATTCCTTAATCACCATTTTTTCGGGATTGGTGACTAGACGCACCGAGGTTGTGGCCGCATCGGTGAGGACTTTTTCTAACTCCACCAACTGCTCGTAGAACTCGTAGGGGGCGTCCATTACCTCACGGGTGGGCAGAGAAAATCCGGCCACGGGGCGAAACAGCGGTTCCACTAGGGGCCGCAGCACCTCAGAAACGGCCTGGAAGGGTTTGTAGAGTTTGCGCATATACCAGCCTGCCACCTCCGGCAAGCTCAGCAGGCGCAGGGCGGTTCCGGTGGGGGCCGAGTCGATGATCAGCACGTCGTATTCGCCCTCATCGTGGTGGCGCTTCATGCGAACCAGGCTAAAAATTTCGTCCATGCCGGGGAGGATGGCCAGTTCTTCGGCCTCAATGCCCTCTAGGCCACGGGCTTGCAGCACGTCGGTAATGTAGCGTTTCACCGCACCCCAGTTGCCCTCCAGTTCCATCAGGGCATCCAGTTCAGCTCCCCACAGGTTGGGCTGCACCTGGCGCGGCTCGTGGCCCAGTTCCATATCAAAGCTATCGGCGAGGGAGTGGGCCGGATCGGTACTCAGCACCAGGGTTTTGTAGCCCAGTTCGGCACAGCGAAGCCCGGTAGCCGCCGCCACGGAGGTTTTGCCCACGCCGCCTTTACCCGTCATCAACAATACCCGCATGTGGGTGTCCTCGTTTTTCTCTAATGTTCCCTAGTTACCTAATCTATCGGCTTTTTGGGGTTTCCGCAGAGGTTGGGCCAATCTGGTGGGCAATGCCCCGGTGACGGGAATCCCCTGGCTTGTATCAGCATTTCCTTACACGAGGCCCAGAGCTTAAGGCCATCGTAAGTATTTATTCTGATTCTCCAGGGCACAATAGATTTGAAACTGAAGGACTGACTTAGCCCCCCAATGTCCCTATTACCCTAGCCTAATCGCCAAAAACGCCCCCGCCGACCCACCTTAAAGACTCCCGACGCCTCCCCTCATGATTACCGCATAGGATTTTCACCATGGACATCACCTATCACCCTGAGGAGCCAACCGTGTTTGGCTTGCCCGCCCGCCAAGGCCGCTGGCTACTGATTCCCCTTGGCGTGATGGTGTTGCTGTGCCTGGGCACGGTCTATGCCTGGAGCATTTTTCGCCGACCCCTAGAGGCCGAGATGGGCATTAGTGCCACCGCCAGCCTGCTGCCCTTCACCCTGGTGCTGGTGTGCAATGCGGTGATGATGCCGATTACTGGGTTTTATATGTGCCGATGGGGTACCCGGCGGGTGGCGGCGATGGGTGGGGCCATTGTGGGCCTGGGCTATCTGCTGGCCAGTTTGGCCACCCAGATCGAAACCCTCACCCTGGCCTACGGCGTGGTAGTGGGCATTGGCGTCGGGATGACCTACGGCGTGCCGATGGCGGTGGTGGCCCGCTGGTTCCCAGACCGTAAGGGTTTGGCCGTGGGGCTGACAATTATTGGCTTTGGTCTGTCGCCCTTGGTCACCGCTCCCCTGGCCAACACGCTCATTGGCGATTTCGGTGTGCGACCCACCCTGCGGATCATGGGCATCGCCTTTGGTCTGATCATCCTGGCCATTTCCCTCACCCTAAAACTGCCCCCCCAAGACTGGCACCCCTACGACGGCACCATTCCCCACGCTAACGAAGCCAGCCACCATGGCTACCCGCCCCACATGATGAAAAGCCGATCCTTCTACGGCCTGTGGATTTGCTACACCATCGGCACCCTGGTCGGCCTCACCGCCATCGGCATTTCTAGCCCCGTCGGACAGGAAATTATCAACATCAACCCCAGTTTGGCGGCTAGTAGTGTGGCCCTGTTTGCCCTATTTAATGGTCTCAGTCGGCCCCTGTTTGGCTGGCTGAGTGATCGCTTCCGGCCCCACCAAGTCGCCATCGCCTCCTATAGCCTCATTTTGCTGGCCTGTGTGCTGATGCTGAATGCCCAATCGGGACAGGTGGCCCTATATCTGGTGGCCTTTTGCCTATTTTGGTTCTGCCTCGGCGGCTGGCTGGCCATTGCCCCCACCACCACCCTGCGCCTGTTCAACCCCGACCACTACGCCCAAAACTACGGCATTGTCTTCACCGCCTACGGGGTGGGCGCACTGATCGGCACCCTCAGCGCTGGCCAAATTCGCGACTGGTTCGGCAGCTACACCTACGCCTTTTATCCCATGGCCGTCCTGGCCATCATCGGCATCGTCGTTGCCGTCACCCTGCTCAAACCCGACCATCCCCATCCCCACGCTTAGCCTGGTTGGAGGGTCTTGGCCACTCTTCAGGCTTTGGGAAGTGCCGACGGCAATCCCAAAGCCGTAGTCATTCACCTCAATGAGCAACTGGGCAAATTGGGCAACCGCTTGGGCGAGTTCGTCGAGTGGCAGGTGCGCCCTGCCGTGGTGCGGCTGTTTCAAGAGCGGGGCATTGATGTCCACGAATTCCATGAAGGGGTGTCGGTGCAGCGCGGCGACGAGGGACTTGAAATTGACCTGCTGGTGGTCAATACCACTGACGCTGTGGTGGTTGAGGTCAAAAGCAAGCTCACCCAGGCCGACGTGACCGATCACCTAGAGCGGCTGAGCAAGTTTAAGCGGCTGATGCCCCGCTACGGCGATGTTCGCGCCATGGGGGCCGTAGCCGGAATGGTGGTGCCCGATGACGTGGCCCGCTATGCCTATCGCCAGGGATTATTCGTGCTGGCGCAGTCGGGCGATAGTGTGGTGATTCTCAAGGATGGGAACTTTACTCCCTGCCGTTGGTAGAGACCATGGACGAAGCCAAGGCCACACCGCTGCTGAACCGAGAGGAGGCCCTGAAGTTCCTCATCTAAGTCGGAACCAACTCCCCAGGGCGCAGTTTGGCCCATTTGCCCAGTTCTTCCTGGAAGCTTTCGCAGCCCACCACGTCCCATTCCATTTCAATGTCCCCGCCCTGTTGGCGAATGTTGACATTAATGGTGGGCTCCACAGCTTCAAAGCTGGGGAACTCCGTGAGGTGGGGCTGTTGGTGCTGCCCTTCTACAGCGTGGTAGGTGGTGCAGCGGTCAACGTAGTGGCAATTTACGCAAATGCACATATCGCTAGGGTTTATCCACCGAAGGGGGACTATTTTTTGATATTCTACTCAAGTTTTGTGAATGCCCTGGGCTAGGCGGCTGGATGTTGCAAAATGCAAACATCGTCGCGATGGCTCAGATCCCACCTCCGTTTGCTACGTTCCACGGGCCTAGGCCACCGTGGAGGGGGGCCACGGTCAAGATTGCGCAAGGCGGGCAGTCAGGAACCGAAAAGTATTGTTGTAATGAAAGAATAGAGGCTTCCTTGAGTCTGACCCTAACGTCGCTATCCCTTGCAGTGGTTACCGAACAATCCGCCCTTTCGCCCAAAACCTGGCCCTTTAGCGTCTCGCTGTTGCCGCAGCACGCCTATTTAGTGGGGGGCAGTGTGCGCGATGCTCTGCTGAATCGTCAAGCGGATTATCTGGATTTAGACTTTGTGCTGCCAGAAAAGGCCATCGAAACGGCGGCGGACATTGCCCATCACTACAAGGCGGGCTTTGTGGTGCTGGATGCCGAGCATCAGATTGCGCGGGTGGTGTTTCCCAACGCCACGGTGGACTTTGCCCAGCAGATTGGCCCCAGCATTGGCGTGGATTTGCAGCGGCGCGACTTCACCATCAACGCCATCGCCTACAACCCCCATAGCGAAACCCTGGTGGATCCCCTAGATGGCTACGCTGACCTACAGCGGAAAGTCCTCTGTATGGTGTCTGCCGAAAACCTAGCGGAAGACCCTCTGCGGCTGTTGCGGGCCTATCGCCAAGCCGCCCAATTGGGGTTCAGCCTTGACCCCGATACCCAGGCTACTCTGCGCCAACTGGCCCCTCTCCTGAAGGGCATGGCCGCCGAGCGTGTGCGGGGTGAGTTGGACTGTCTACTTAGTTTGTCCCAGGGTTCTGTGCTGCTACAGAAAGCTTGGCAGGACGGCATTTTGCAAACCTGGTTGCCCACGGTGGGCGAGGCGGAATTGCGCCAACTGATCGCCCTTGACCGCACCGCCGCCCAAGTCCACGAACGCTGGCCCGCCTTCTCCGACCTGCTGCACGGCTGGGTGAAGGAAGCCACCGCCCCCGGCCTGCACCGCAGTTGGATCAAGGCCACCAAGCTCAGTCAGCTTTTGCTGCCCGATGCCGACCAGGCCGAGGCCACCCTCACCCGCCTGAAATATAGTCGGGTAGAACAGCAGGCGGTCATCAGCGTTCTCAAGGGCTGGGCGATCCTCAGTCCCCTGGTCGCCCAGTCCAGCCTAACGATTGCCCAGCAATACCACCTGTTCAAGGCCACCGGGGCCGGCCTTGCGGGGCTTGCGCTCTTGGCCTTAGTGAATGGGGTCGCAGAATCGGTGGTGATGGCGCTCCTAGATCGCTACCTCAACGCCCAGGATCCCGTGGCCCATCCCCGCCCCCTGATTTCTGGGCGCGACTTGATCCAGGGGATTGGTCTTCCCCCTGGCCCCCAAATTGGCGAACTGCTGGAGGCTATCCAACTGGCCCAGGCAGAAGGCCTGGTGAATAGTCGTGAGGACGCCCTGGCCTGGGTGAAGCAGCGGATTGGATAGTCTCCCACCCTGACGACCGACCGCCAGATCTCGGCTTGCCAGCGTAGACTAGATAGGGAAACGACTCGCCACCTAGGTCATTCGGGAGCGTGAGGCGATGTTGTAGCCCCAGGTGGGACGTATGACGCGGATAGGTAAACCACGGTGAAACCAGGTAAATGGCTGATCTCATGCGGATGGATGATCGGTGTGCTGTGTACTGGGGCAACGGTGGGATCCGCTGCCCAGGCAGAGCCGCCCGGAGTCTACGTTGACGAGAAGAGTCGCGATCATGGGTTAGTGGGGAGGATGCCTAACTCAGTGGAGTTGACCCCCTCTCCCCCAACGCTGCCCCTCGCCCAACGGAACGAGAGCCTACCCCTCAATACCGACTCATCTTCCCCAGGCACCCCTTTTCCCGCCGAGCCCTCGTCAGCGCCCATCCTTGTAACTGGGGAGGGGGGACATAGCCTCCTCACCGACTACCTGTTGGGGCCAGGGGATCAAATTAGAACCGATATCATCGGCTACGAAGCCTTCGCCTGGGCCGTGACCCAGCGCGTTGTGTTGTCGGACGGTACACTGCGGCTGCCCTTGGTGGGAACGGTGGTGGCCGCAGGAAAAACCCTCGATGCCCTAGAGGCGGAGATTACGCAGTTACTCAGCCGAGAATTAGTCAACCCTCAGGTGGATCTCAGCCTGGTGGGTCTGCGTCCGGTGGTTGTTAATGTGTCTGGGGATGTCTATCGCCCTGGGCCTGTGCAACTCGGCAGTCTCACCCAAGCCCAAACCAATATTGCAGCGGGCAATAGCCTCACCACCACCACCAATACCCCCACCCTCACCGCTGCCCTCGCCGCCGCTGGGGGCATCCGCCACACCGCAGATGTGCGCCAGGTGGTGGTGCGACGTCGGCTGGCAACGGGGCAAATCGCCGAGTATCAGGTGGATTTGTGGCGTGCCCTCATCGGTGAGAGTAATCTGGGGGTATTGGTTATGTTTGATGGGGATGCCGTCTATGTTCCCCAGGCGAGTGCCGATACTGATATTGATCCAGGACTGCTTTCTCGGTCTAGCATTGCGCCCACCAATGTGCGGGTGCGGGTGATTGGGGATGGCGTTGTCCGCCCAGGCGAAGTGCAGGTACAGCCCAATAGTTCGGTGTCGGGGGCGCTGGCCGCTGCGGGTGGCCCCAATGCCGATGCAGATCTGGGGGAGGTGCGCCTAGTCAGGCTTTTGGCCAATGGTCAGGTGAGTGAGCAAACCATCGATCTATCGAACCTGGTAGATACCTACCAAATCCAAGATGGCGATGTGGTGCTGGTGCCCAAACGAGCCGGGTTAGTGGCCATTGATAATTTTAACCGTGTCGTTGGGCCAGTCCTCGCGCCCATCACTGGCGTGCTTGGCATCTTGAACCTATTTGGGCTGTTTGATTAGCGGGGTGTTAGGGCAGCATTGGGCTGGCCGTGGATAATTCCCCTGCCCCCGGTGCCCACATAGACATGGCCAAAGCGTTGCCGATCTCCCTCGATATAGTTCACATTGCTCAGCCGCTGCTGATCGGTGGAGACCTTGACCCAGGTGGCCCCAGCGGCATCCCCCGGCAGGCGGGTGGCGTCGTCGGATCGAAAAAGCCCGGTCTCCCCATCGATGGTGCCGTAGACAAACACCGCTGGATTGTGTTGCCCCGGAGCCGCCTGCCCAAAGCCAAAGGTCTGCACCTGTTCGATTTGGGCGAGGGGCGTAAAGCTTTGGCCCGCGTCGCTGGAGCGATGCAGACCCCGATCCTCCACACTCAGCCACACTTCCCCCGCTAGGTTGGGTGCAGCCTCTAGCTTGTAAATCCAGTGATCGGGTAAATGGGTCGTCGTCCGTTCCCAGGTGGCCCCGCCATCCTGGCTGCGATAAATACTTCCCCCCGTCGCCTCACCATACTTAAACAAATAAAACCAATTCCCCTCCACCCGATCCGACGCAATCGCCTGACTGGGAAACCACAGTTGCAGCGTCGTATTGTTGGGGGCTCCGCTCACGGGTTCCCAGGTTTGCCCACCATCCAAGGATCGATGGGGATACACCTCACCCTGGGGAGCCCAGACAATAATCGGCTTGCCATTGGCCTGTAAGGTGGCCGAAACCGCTACCTTGCCATTAGCCGCCCCTGCCGGAACCGTCCCAAACGGTTGCCACGTCGCGCCATTATCTTCGGAATAGGCCGACTGATTTTGGCTATCCATGCGTCCCCCCGGCCCCGGATAGCTGCCGACTCGCACCACAATCTTAGGGTCAGCCTCCGAAAAATCTAGCCCTGTGGTATCGCTAAAGGCACCGTCCTGGTAGCTGCGTTGGGGGCGCTGGGTGGTGGACATATGACGAAATCCTCCCGCATCCGCTACCCCGCTCAACACTAGGGCTCCATTAGCCACGGGTGGACTTCGTAGCACAAAAACCACCAACTCCTCCAGGTTGGCCATGGGCGTTTGCCAGCGGGAGGGCTGCTGGGTAATATCCGCCGTATGCAGCACCCCAAACCCCGTCGTTAGCCACACCTGCCGAGCATCCTGGGGAGAGATAGCCAAATCCCCCGTGAGGGTATACAAATGCCATTCAGGCCACCAGGGCACCGCCGAAACCCGCATCGACACCTGCCGCCAACTTTGCCCCCCATCCTCAGTGCGGTGCAACCCCTGGGGCGAAAACGGGTATTCCGCCACCATCACTGCGCCCCCCATCTGTCCGTCCTGGGCTAGGGCCGTATAGTTTTTCCCTGGCTGGGGGGTCACCTCTGTCCACTGCCCCGCCCGATAAATCCACACGCCGCCCTGAGCCCGATCATCGCCCGCAAAAGTGGTTACGTACAAATCCCCCGCCGCCGTCACCTCCCCCTGCTGTGGATACTGGTTTGGCGGTGGGCCACCCGCCAGCCGTTGCCAGATTTGACCACCATCCTCGCTCCGGTAGATCCCTTGTCCCATCGCCCCCACGTAAATCGTCTGGGTCGGTGAATCGGGTTGATCCACCTGGGTCTGAGGATCCAGCACCACAAAGGACAGCCCCCCCGGTGGCGTACCCAACGTTGGAAACCCATCAACCACCTGCCAGGTTGATCCCCCATCCACGCTACGCCACAGGCCATCCCAACGGGAGGCAAAATAGAGCACTTGGCTATTGTTTGGATCAACCGCTAGGCGTTCTCCAGCCCATCGCCAATCCGCATTACCATCCATTTCAATAGGCTGCTGATCCGCCTTAAGAATAGGATGAATTTTCCACGACTGACCGCGATCTCCAGATTTGAGAATGTCACCCTCGGAGGCTACATAAAGTAAATCGGGTCGCTGAGGATCAATGGCAAGACTTTCAATTTTATACCGTTTATTCACCGAATCTAAAAGCTGAATCCAGCGCCGATTTTCCCCATCCCAGCGATAAGCTCCACCTACATCCGTCCGCACATACACCAATTTAGGATCTAGGGGATGAGTGACAACGCCAGTCACAAAGCCCATCCCTTCAATGGGTAGATTTCCCCACCGATAAAGTTGTTCAGACTCGTCAGATGTAGAGCCATCAAGCTGAGATTCCTGCCCACCGATCTCAATCTTAAATTCCCAAAAGGACGATATATTTAGGTCTCTATGCCTTAGCCAAACTAGACCACCACAGGCCGCTACACCCACAAAACCACCGATAAGCAGCCGCAATACCCAAGATCTTAAGACCATGACCTAGGAAATCAATATTTAGATTGAGAGAGGGATCTAAAAGCGATACATAACACGAAGCAAACAGCTAGATCATTTTCCCCAGTACCCGACCTGGTAGTTCTTACGAAGGTGTTGATTGGCCTGAAAAGCGAGAAATACATCAACCCCAAAGGCTGCACATGAGATCGGAAATAATAGCAACGCCTTAGGCAAGGATTTATGTTTAAGTGCAACAAATCTACGAATTAAAATAAATCTTGGAATTAGCCAAAAACCTCTCTTCCCAATTGCCTCCTGAGTACATTGACGCAGCCAATTAGGATTTTCTTCATTCAACTTCTCGATTTGTGTGCCGATATGGACTTGCTCTTTGCAGATACCCCGAAGAAACTCAAAAACAATCTCATTAATAGCATTGGAAACAATCAACCATTTCTCATGGCGAAGCAGCCGACTTAACTGTGTATAGGCTTCAAAGCGATGAGTAGCAGATCCCGCTAAAATAACCCGATGGGGATTCACTTCAGATTGTAAGCCATCGGTAACAATAGTTGTATACAAAAAGCTGTCTTGGGCTGGCAGGTGATTCGGCAAAACAAGCTTCCTCAATTGAGAAGCTCTGGCACAGTAAAGTTGCCCACATATCCAGGCTGGCCCTTCTATCTTCGGATTTCCTCCTGATAACCCTGATACAAAGATAGACAGACGATCTAGAGCTGTTTTTTCCTCCTTAAAGAAAACATCCTTAATTGGTCGATCAACAGCGACCCAAGCCTCAGGATGCTTATCTAAAGTTTGCAGCATAGATTTCAGAGTATCGGGATTTAATATCTCAATATCACTGTCCATTAAAAACAGATAATCTGAACTTGAATCCGATAGCTGATGAACAAAAACATTCCAAGCATTAGATTTTCCCGCCTGCTCTAAGGAACAAACCCTATGACTAACATGCGGCAACTTTATGCCAAAGAAATTATCTAAAGATCGTTGAGCAACGGAAGCCGTATTGTCAGTACACCCGTTGGGCACAACGATAATTTCAATGCTAATGTCTGGCGTATTCTCCTCAAATAAACTTTGCGTTGACAAAGATTTAAGAGTTTCCTCAATCAAACCTTCCTCGTTGTAGGCAAGGATGCCAATACTAATTTTCATGGCTTACCTCAATAAATCAATAATAGATTGACTTGAAAAGACATTAACAGAAGCATTGAATAGCATAAAAACTATCACTAGATAAATGAAGCTCAGCATCAAGTCTATGTCAGGAGAAATATTCAGGAGATTCGTTCTGACTCTTGTCGATATGTCAGAACTACTTTCTAGCCTACTTAAGCAATGTAATCCTGTGATCCCCTGTAGCTAATCACCTTGGCAGGAATACCTACAGCTACAGCACTATCTGGTAGACTACGATTGACAACGGCATTTGCACCAATAGCAACATCGTTTCCGATGGTTATTGGGCCAAATAACTTTGCCCCTGGGGCAATAAATACCCTGTCACCAATATGCGGTGTGCCTCTTTCTTCCCCCCGTCCTCCAACTCCAATGGTTACCTGGTGACCGATATTACAGGTTTCACCAATGACCGCATCAATGTGAATAACAATACCATTTGTATGGGGGATTAGTATACCCTTGCCAATGATGGCACGATTAGGAACTTCAGCACCTGTGGTAATTTCTACCAGCTTTTGGGAAATAAAGCCGATAGCCTTGAGAATTGGTCGTAACAGGGGCCAATGGCAGTTGAAATGAATCCATCGGCTGATGCGATATTGTACCGTTACCCAGAGCCCTTTAGTCGTCAAAATCCTCATCAGCCAGTTACGCTGGCTAAAAGCCGCATATCGATCAATATCAGCCTGGATGTCTTGAAACAAGATTTTTAACGAATTTTCCTGAGAAATTTCTCGATCTACGTTATTAATCATATTGAATCTAAAGAAACAACCTTTGCCGACGGAGAAATGATTAATGGCTCTCTGATTGATGAGATGTACCTACATTCTGTGAACCAGGGGCTTAAATATCCTGCTGCTGTGGCACCTTACTAAAACCTGCTATGTTTCTAGGAAACTCTGATCAAGTTAAACGTCATAGCTCTAGTCATAATAGCTCCAAACTTTCTGGCTGGAGGATACATAAAACACATCACATAATCAGCAAACGCATAGGAAATAATCGTTGCCACGGCGGCTCCAATCTCAGCATACCTGGGAATAAAAATAAAGTTGAGAATAACATTCATAATAGCTCCAGAAATCGTGAAGGCAAAGGAGAACCATGTCAGTTCCTCAGTCGTGATCCATATCTCCTTAACATATCCGAGAAACAAGAACATTGATGACCAGATATGGATAGCCAACACTGGCCCTGCTGCTGTGTAATCTGAACCAAACACCAAAACCACAAAGGGAGTAGACAGAAATGTCATGGGTAAGGCAATCGCGTATACTAGGATAGCCTGTAAGTTACAAAGCTTTTGAAGCTTAGCATAGTAGCTATCATTACTTATCTTTTTAGCAGAGATGATTGAAGGTGCCAAAGATCGAACCAGCATAGTTGAGGCAAAGGGCCAAATTTCAGACAACCGCACTGCTGCTGAATAGATACCAACAGATTCAGGGCCAGCCATCTGTCCCAACATGACTTGATCGATTTTCATATATACTACGATAGCAAGGGTAGAAAATATCAAAGGGAAGCTTACCTTCATAAGCCCTTTAGAAAAGATCCAGTCAAACCGCCATCGAAAAATATAGTTTCCGGTTAATCTAAAGACAACCAATAGTCCAATTACATTGAATAGACTTTCTAAAACTAACAACCAGGCAAAGTATTCTATTGGTGCTCCCATCTGTAGGGCAAGAATACGTAGGGCTGTCGCGGCGAAGAAAGCACAATTTTTGGCAATGACAGAATTTTTAGCCGCAACCTGTGACTGAAACCAAAGATCAATAATGTTGAAGCTATTAACTAGAGAAGCCGTTGATAGAATGACTACTAATGGAAGGGTTAAAGCATCTTCCCCTTTTAATACAAAGGCTGAGACGCTAGCTAGAATAAAGACCAACAGCCCAGATCCAAATTTAACTAACAACGAGGATCCTAAAATACTCTCTTTTTCTTGGGGGCTGTTGACTAAATCTCGAAAAATAATTTGATCAGAAGCTAATTGTAGAAGTGGTGAAAAAAGACCAACAAAGGCTATGGCAAAGTTTAGGGTTCCAAACTGCTCTACCCCAAGGAAACGTGCCGTCCAAGCCAGGGTTAAAAAGCCAATACCCATCCGAAACAGTCGTTCGGACGCTAGCCAGCCTATATTGGCTAATATCTTTCTTTTTTCTAGGCTAGTAAAACGCTTAAGTTGAACAACTAGATTTTCAATCAGAGTTTTCATGGATGATGAATTGACTGTTTTTAAGGGAAAAACGATGTTTTGCTACATCTCTAGAATGTCTTGATACTTGCGAAGAGCAACCTCCAAGGAAAAGTCAGACGCACGGCGAACAAGTAGTTCTGAGTTCTGGGGGGTATGCTTAAGAACGTCTAAAATGGCTTGGGCTAAGGCGCTAACATCACCAACGGCGACCAAACGACCATACCTACCTTGCTCTAAGATTTCAGCAGGGCCGCTATCACAATTGGTGGAGACAACGGGTGTACCAGCGGCCATCGCTTCAACGAGTACGTTACCAAACCCCTCCCATGCTGAGGACAGAACCAGCACAGCCGCATCCCGCATATAAATGTAGGGATTCGCAACAAAGTTAAGGAGGGCGACCCGTTCGATTAGCCCAAGTTCTGCTATGAGACGCTGTAGATTTTCTCGTTCTTCGCCATCCCCCAGAATGACGAGGCGAGACGGTGTTTGATGAGCTACTTTATCAAAAGCACGAATGAGTGTCTCAAAGTCCTTCTGACGACTAAGCCGACCAACCCCTAAGATAACTGGATTGTCTGCTGAGCCAAACCAAGGATGATTCAGGGGTTCTTCTAGCTTATTGAGAAGATCTGTCGTCACAATAGGATTGTAAATGACATGGGTTTTTGCCTTTGGAGAGCCAAATTTTATCAGGTCGTCAACAACTCCCCTAGAAACTCCTATCACTGCATCAGCATAGCCATAAAACCAGCGAATTAGATAAGGAACAAGCTTACGTTTAAGCTGTTTAGAATACTTAATCTCATGGGATAAATGATTGTGAACCGTAACAACAAGCTTGGTCGGCGTTTGGGCTAATTGCCTTGACACAATAGCAATAAGATTTGTATCTTCCAGGGCTGAGATCAGGGCTTTGGGCTGCTGTTTTTTGAGATAGGAAATTAGCTTTGGGATACTAGCAATCAGGCGGGGTGCATTAAGCTTAACAATATTTAAGTTCTGCGGAACCTGATCGACATACTCTCCAGAGGGTTCTACTAGAACAAGATCAACACTCATCCCTTGGCTTGCGAAACCCGTAGCCAAGTTAAGCATGACTCGTTCAGCACCTCCTCCTCGTAGATCCATCAGAAAAATTGCAATATCTGGCTTCATGTTTTACTAATCCTTTGTATAAATTAGCTTTAACTGTTGTTTGTCTGACACTACAAATGATAAGGAAACGAATAATGCCCAAAAAATTGAGTTATGTTCAACGATAGTGTTTTCACTTTGATTGTAAATGATTAAGAAGGTTATATAAATTAGAGGAAAGATCCCCCAAGTTGTTCCCTCAAGTTTTGCCCAACGGATGGATCTACTGTAGGTTATCGTGAGATTGAGGACAAATAAAAATAATCCAATGAGCCCTAAATCTAGAGCGATATTAATATAACCATTGTGTGCATGGGGTGGCCGATATTGCACTAACTTCCAGATGTAGGTGGCCGCACCATCATCTATCCAAAAAGATTGAAATCCATAGCCCAGCAATGGTCGGGCCGCAATCATATCAAAGGCTGCATCCCACAATTCTGTTCGACCACTCAAGGTAGGATCACGACCTAACGCTATCGTGATGTTTTCCCAGTTACTCAGGAGAATAGTGGTGCTGCTGCCTACTAAAAGTATAAGTGAAATAAGTATGGGAATTAATATTCTTCCCTCCAGCTTTAAGGATAGATAGAGTGGGGTTAACATCAGAAGAATAAACAATATAAGCAAAGCTGTTTTAGAGTTAGATAGCAAAACTAGTAGTAACGATAGAGAAATTAGCGCATAGTGAATTTTGCGTTGTTTAATAGGTTGCTTTAACATATCGAAGAAAAATACAAAGCTAGACAATAGCATGACTCTGGCCAATAAGTTTTTCTGCGTTAAAGGGCCACGCCATGAGCCTGCGTTGGCACCAGCTTCGATTGCAGCGCCTGGAAATGCAAGACTAAATAAAAAAGATACGAGAGTTACGATGCCAAGGGAAACCATCAGTAGTTTAATTTGTTCCCTGAGGCTAAATCGGGAGGCTAGATAAAAACCAAATAAAGACGTTGCAAAAGCATTAATACCTTTCCTCAGAGAGCCATCGAAAAAATCAGACCATAAAAACGAGGAGAGCGTTAGTATAATAATTAGCCAGATAGTCTTATTTTGTAGGGCTGTTCTAACCGAGCTACGCCATCTTAAGAGTAATAATAGAATAGTTGTTCCATATACCCCCATTTGTACGAGAGATAATATGGAGTAGAGTGGGTTGATTGAACTCTGACTTTCTGCTAAAGCTGGATCAGGACTAATGTACAAACTGTCGAAGGCTAAGATACCTGTAAAAAAAACAAGCGTAAAGATAGCAAATGCTTGTTCCATCAAGGCGATAGATATACTCATGGCCTGACACGTCTGTACAGGAGACGCATATTAATTTGGGAACGTTCAAGCCAAGTCGTGAGATTTAGATACTGACGCTCTAACGCTTTTATTTCAGTATTTATCTCAGAGCTATCTATGTTTTTAAGTATCTTCTTGGCCGACACAAAAATGCTATTAGAGAATTCGGTGAGCTCTGTAAAGTTTTTACGCATCCAATAGGCAGTTTGAAGTTGTATTTTTACCCTCAGTAGTTGCTTGTCTGTTCTGAGAGTATAGGCATTATTGCCATGAATTAACTGCTGGGCTAATGCTTCAGATGAGATAAATCCTTCACTGATGCCAAGGGCAATGTATTTTATATAATCATCACTTGTAATTCTAATCTCTTCTGGCATGGGCAAAATCTTGTTGAGGAGTGACCTCCTGAACGCGATGCCAGAGGTTGCTGTGCCCTCAAGAGGAAGGTGGCCAGACAACTTACCTTTCGCCATCCATGGCCTCAAATCATAACAACCACTATAGTCCTGAGTCTTCTGGGCTGAATGGTTCTCTAAGGGTACTCTGTCTTCTGAATCAACTCTGACAAACTCAAGGGGATGAAAGCACCAATCAATCGTTGGATTCTGACAAAAGATATCAACAATTTTCTCAATCTTCGTTGGTGAAAAAGTGTCATCGGAATCCAGGAAGCAAATGATTTCCCCATTGCTTTCTTGAAAGCCAACGTTGAATGCTGATGCCTGACCACCATTACTCTTCAAGATCGCTTTGATTTGCGTACCGTAGGATTCAATAATTTGTCGAGAGTTGTCGGCAGATCCATCATCAACAACAATCACTTCAATAGGGTTGTAAGTTTGATTTAGGGCGCTATCAATTGCCCTTTTCAAGTATTTGTCATAGTTATAATTATTAATTAATATACTCACTAATGGTTGTGTTGTCATTACCTTTAAATGCCTCTAATAATTATCATGCAATGCGTTGGAAGCTTGGATTTCTCAAGCAGTCATAGAATTTGTCAAATCATCCGAAGTTTGGCTCCTTAGTTCTTCGCGATTGCGTTAGGATTCCTTTATATACTTCTCGAACATTTTTTCGGTAATGATTGATGTCTAAGTCTAGAACACTTGCCCTAGCTTGAATACCAAGTTGGGTACGAAAATCACCCTGCTTCACTAAGTCATCTATCGCCGCTGCGAGTGCCGGGATATCTCCTGGCGCTACTAAAATTCCATTTTTTCTTGAGGTAATTACTTCTGGAATTCCTCCCACAGGTGTAGTAATTGCTGGAAGTTCCCATGCCATCGCTTCCAATAAGGCCATGGGAAGCCCCTCATTGTAGGACGGGAGTAGAAAGATATCTGCTTCGCCCAAGAGTTGATCTCGCATCCCAGCATCTACCCAACCAGGGAATTTTAGGCAACCTATGACGCCAAGCTGATTAGCCAGTTGTTGAACGGATTCAATTTCTCCGCTGCCCGCTAAAATCAGCGTTATGTTTGAACGTACCTCAACTTCTAGCTCGGCTAGGGCTTGGACTATATCATATACTCCTTTTCTTTGATTGATTTTACCCATAAATAGTAGCTTAACCGACTTGTTACTACTTCGCTGGGGAATCTCGTCGGGTAGGTCAACAGGATTCTTAATCACTATCACCTTCTCTGAAGGTAAATGGCAGGATTCAATGTAGAATTTTCTCCAACTCTCTGATAGGGCAATTAGTAAATCACAATGACCTAGATAGAAGTTTATCCAACGCTTTCCTAAGGGTGGTAAGCCCGCGTAAAAATCATGAAACTCACATCCATGGGCATGGAGAACGACAGGCTTTTGAAATAGCCATACGATTACACTAAGAATGAACTTGCGCACCAAACTACCACCTTCTGAGATGTGGAGGTGAGCAATATCGACCTTGTTACGAACTAGTAAAACGAATAGCGAGAAGCAACTCTGTAAAAAGTGTAATAATAATCCAATACGACCCAGATTGCTATTCCACGTTGATATATGGGTAAACGTAAACTCTTCAGTACCGGAGGACAGCAGGAGTTTAGCGACCGATCCCATTCCACCTTGTTCAGTGATGCTAGGGCCAAGGGTGACTACATTAATCTGGCTTTTCATATATTTCCTTTTTTCTTCTAGAATTCAATAATCTTAAGGGTTCATAACATCTTAAATTTAAAGTATTCTTCAGCCATGTTTGAAATTCCTTGATGCATTAGATGTCGTGTCGCTAGATAAGTTTAACTCTCTATCCCTGAACACCTCTGAGATAGATGAATTCTCCTTCTCAAGTGCCATACGTTTGTTATAGCGTCGGTCAGTTCGACTACTGCTTTTACTATCGTTAATAACCAAACCTAGAACCTTTATTTCTGCCTGAGCAATGATCTCGTTGACCTGTTTAGCGTTTGAAGCTTCAGTAGCTCCAATTCTAGTGACGATGATGAGATTGCCCAATAATTTAGCTAGGAGACTAGCATCGGCTGTACCTAGTAAAGGAGGTGCATCAAAAATAACGTAGTTGAATCGGTTTTTGATCTGGGATAGCACCAAAGCCATCCCTTTTGACCCTAATAATGTCATGGGATTATTTAAGTAGTTGCCAGTGGTTAAAACGGTTAGTCTTGGGAAGACAAGTTGACTGGCGCAATCAAACTCCTCTACATTAGCAATAACATCTTTTAGCCCTCTTTTATTGTCTATATTCCAGATTTCATGCTGAATGGGCGCTCTGAAGTCTGCATCCACTAGGAGAGTTTCATGGCCAGCTTGAGCTAGATTAAAGGCTAGGTTGGCGGCGATTGTTGATCGACCTTCCTGGCGCTGCGAACTACTGATGACCAGCGTTCTAGATGAGTCTTCAAAATCCAAGAAACTTAGATTTGCTTGTAGAATTTGATAGGCTTCTCCAATGGGAGAAAGGCTAAAATCCCGAGCTACTATCCTAGGAATCCAATCTTTTTTTGGGGAGTAAAGTTGTTTTTTCTCTGCCTTAGAAAAACTTGGGATTGTGCCCAGGATGGGATATGCCCAAATATTTTTGGCCTGCTTAGCAGTTTTGATAGTTCCGTCTAATAGATCTAGGGTGAAGGCAGATGCTATACCGATAAGACCCCCCAGAACCATGCCCGCTGCTAGTACCATTGTCTTGCTCGATGGAATGGGTTGATCCGGAATAACGGCTGGCGAAACAAGACGAACTGTGCCGATATTTTGGCTTTCTGCAACTTGAAGTTCTTGAAACCGGGCCAGAAGAGTCTCATAGGTTTGCTTGGCAATTGCTAAGTCTCGCTCAAGCTGGCTTTGCTGTCGTTCTAAGCCTGGCATGGCCATCATTCGTTGGTTGTAGCGACGCATCTGTTGATCTAGGGCGGTAGCTTGGTTTTGTAAACCTAGCTTTTGTGCGTTTAATGCTACAACTTCCCCAATTAAATTAACCTCAAGCTCTCCAATTTGAAGGTTAGAGTTGCCTGCCAAGGTTCGGTCACTCACAACTTCTGAAATTCGCTGATCTAGAATAAATTCTAGATTTCTACGGCGAGTTTCGAGACGAGAAATGGTCTGACTACCTTCGGTAAATAATGCTCGATTTGCTGCGATTTCCTGCTCAACAGTTTGTAAGTCTTCAAGAGCTTTCTGAACCCCGATAGATTGACTAAGCGCGGCTAGTATTAGGGCTTGCTGAGTGTCATCAATATTGAGCTGCTCTTGATAGTCTTGGACAACAACATCTAGATTGGCGATTTGAGCTTCGACGGTATTGATTTGGTCTTGCAATAGGAAAGCCGCATCCACGAGGGCGGTAGCTTCCTCCGAAAGCACGACAATCTGGTTCTGTTCTTTGAACTGCCGGAGATTGCTTTCAGCTTGATTTAGGGTCGCCTCAGTTTGAGGAAGTTGTTGCGAGATAAATTCCCTGGCTGCGGTTGCTTCAGCACGGTTTTGACGAATATTCTCTTGAATAAATAAATCAGCAATAGCATTGGGAATCTGTGCAGCCAAGCGAGGATTACTGGACTCATAAACAATGCTTACAATGTCTGTGCCAGGGATAGGCTCAACGCTTAAATCACTGGCTAAATCATCGGGTTCCAGGATTTGATCCTCGTCATCTCTAAGGTCGAGGGTCTGAATGACGTTCTCTAGAATAGGATGGGACTGAATGACTTCGACTTGGGTATCTAGTGGATTTGCATCAAAAGTCAGACTTTCTATTCGCCCAAGGGCTTCCCCAAGCCCTGTCAGTGACGTAGAGCGGGCAGACTTAAATATAATCTTTGCTTCGGCTGTATAGATTTGCTCTTCTCTACTTGCATAGAAAAACGCTACCGCAATGACTAGCAAGAAAATTCCTATCGATGGCTTCCAACGTCGCTTTAAGATTAGCCAGTAGCCATGAAAATCAATTTCTTCAATGGGTAAGTCAGAGGCCATTTCCTAATGCCAGAAAAATTTCTATAGCAATCTTAAATCATTTCTAAGGCTAAGGTTTTTTGAGTCAAGATTTCCCACGAAATCCTTTCCCACAATCTGGGTAGACTTACTATGGCAAGAACCGCCCTTTTACGATTGTCTATTATGAACAAGTCAATTATAGTAGTATTTCTCGGCCCAGCTTAGGTCAGAAAAGGCGGAAATGTCAAGAGATTAAATGTCAAGAGATTACCTGGTTGGGCAACCCTAGGCGTGGCACTGAAAGGTAACCCGCCATAGAGATGAACCCTCAGTCGTGTAAGCAACTGGGGCTTGTCTCAAATGAGCCGATGGGATGTGTCAACACGGATACTGAAACGCCCCGGACTCCTTGAACCAGCGTCCTAGTATGGGCAAAGCGTGGAAACTGCTGTTTTCATAAACCCTTTGTATATCAGGGGTTTCAGAGGCTCCCCGCACCACCAAGCTAACGAATCTATGGGGCATCTTGAGCGGTTCCTGTAACCTAGTCTTCCAGTACCCTCTGACCGAATTCCCGCCATACTTGCGTACAGTGGCGTCGCGCCTGACCTCGGTCCCCAGTGCCCTGCGCATCCTTGGATTGCTGCTCC
>JBBAWV010000041.1:0-35792 GCA_040396995.1 Nodosilinea sp.
ATGGGCTCAGCCTGGACGCTTAGGTTCAGGTTAGGGGCCGTCTCAGCGGCCACGGCTACGCTGGAAACGGCGAAGGCAGCACCCGCAGCGGGTGCCGCTACCAAGGCTTTCCAAAATAGTTTAGACATTCGGTTATCTCTCCTCACACCTTTTAAAAAGGCTAGTTGTTGGGACAACGTTTTTAAAGACCAGGCTACAAAGCTTGGTTGACGCTGCTTAAACAATGGCTCTAGAAAGTACAATGCTTTTGAGAGCTATTGTCATTAGGAATATTACCAAACCCTGACCCATTTAACAATAAAGGCAGGTTAAACCGGGATTAATAAATGAGAATGCCCCCACAACTATGGGGGCTAGTTAGAGAGTGAGGTTAATCGTGGTAGTGAGCAGTCCTTGACTACTGGGCTAGATCAGAGGGAAGGATCACTTGATCAATGGCGTGAATGACCCCATCGCTGGCCATGATGTCCGCTGCGATCACTTGGGCATTGTTGATTAGGACGGCCCCAGTGGACTCATCCACCATCAGCGCCAAGGGATCATCAATGATGGTAGCTCCCAGGGGGGTGTCGTCAGTTTCTGGGGGATCTTCGGGTGGAATGGGACAAAAAACATTCAAAATTTTTGTTGCCTCTGAAGGTTTATCGCTATACTAGATAAACCGACGCGGGGTAGAGCAGTCTGGTAGCTCGTCGGGCTCATAACCCGAAGGTCCATGGTTCAAATCCATGCCCCGCCACCATATATCTAAGTAAGTAAGGCTCAACTCTTGTCTGAGGGTTGAGCTTCTTTGATTAGTATCCTGAGAGTTCTGTAGGCTGGGACTGGCTGAGGCTTTGTTTGAAAAGGGGGAGGGTGTTGCTAATTACGCGAGATGCTACACCATGATGACGATACGGATCATCGCAGTTTTTACCATTGCCCCTGCGTTTTCGGGACAATGTTTATTGTCCTGCAACAGTCGTCGAGGCTAGCGCAACTCGTCAACGCTACCCCCAACAATATTCAGCGCTTTTTGACCAGAGCCAACCCCTTTCCTGCCTCCTTGGGGCAAGGCACCTCCCGGTCTATCTTGTGTTGGATTTTCGGCTGACTGTCCGGCTTTTCAAACGCCCTCTGAGCCAGAAGACTGGCCTAGGCAAAGAGGGTTACTGGGTAACGATGGGCACCTGTTCTGGGTCGGCCCAGAGGATGAGCTTGGGATCGTAGGGGCTGTTGAGGGCGAGGTGCTGGGGCAAAATCCGCAGGGAAATGCCCTGGAGTCCGCTGGAGGTATATTCTACCTCGGTGGCGTAGAGGCTGTGGCCTTGGTTGTCTTGGCCTTGGTAGGTCATGGGAGTGGCGGTGCCAGAGTGGATTTCGCCATCGATGGCCACGCTGCCCCGGTAGAGTTCCACCTGCACATCATCGGGGGTGATGGCCCCTAGATTGAGGCGAGTCGAGACCTGGAAGGGTTGGTTCACGCGCAGATCGGTGGCCTGGGAAATGGCGATTTCCTCAAACCGAATGTCGTACCAGTGCTCTATCAGGCGAGACTGCCACACCGCCAATGCCTTGCCGGGGCCGTAGTTTTCGGAGATCAGCCGATGGGCACGGTCGCTGGCGGTAAAGTAGCCTTGGGCAGCGTAGTCCTTCACCATGCGGGCGGTGTTGAACTGGGGGGTATTGAAATAGATGGCCTCTTTCATTTTGGCCACCCAGCCGCGCGGAATTTCGTCCTTGTCGCGGTCGTAGAACAGGGGCACCACTTCTTTTTCTAGGATTTCGTAGAGGGCGTTGGCTTCTACATCGTCCTGGTAGTCGGAGTCTTCGTAGTCTTCGCCGTGGCCAATGGGCCATCCGGTGCGGATATAGTCGGCCTCGTCCCACCAGCCATCGAGCACACTGAGGTTGGGCAGGCCGTTCATCGCTGCCTTCATGCCGCTGGTGCCGCTGGCCTCACGGGGGCGGCGGGGGGTGTTCAGCCACACATCGCAGCCGGCCACCATATCCCGCGACAGGTGAATGTCGTAATTCGGCACAAACACGATGGATCGACTAAGGCCGTGGTCGCGGGTGAAGTGGATGATGCTGCGGATCAGTTCTTTGCCCGGAATGTCCTTGGGGTGGGCCTTTCCAGCGATAACGAACTGCACCCGTCGTTCCGTTCCGTTGCCGTTGATGATTTTTTGAATGCGATCCAGATCCCGCAAAAACAGGGTGGCCCGTTTGTAGGTGGCAAAGCGGCGGGCAAAGCCAATGGTGAGCACAAAGGGGTCGAGGCGTTCCTGGGCGTCGGTCAGTTCCCGTGTGGATCCACCCCGCTCCAGCAGGTTTTTGGCCAGTCGTTCCCGCACCACCATCACCAGGTGCGACCGACATTGCTCGTGGTTGCGCCAGATCTCTTCGTCGGGGATGGTGCGCACGCGCTCCCACAGAGCCGCCCCCGGACTCGCCTGCGACCAGTTGGGGCCAAGGTAGCGGTCATAGAGCGTCTGGGTGGAACGGGCCACGCAGCTACGGGCATGGACGCCGTTGGTAATGGCGTGGATGGGCACCTCCGTCTGGGGCAGCCCCGCCCAGAGGTCGCCAAACATTTCCTGAGACACCTTGGCATGGAGTTTACTCACCCCATTCACAAAGGTGGCGGTTTTAATGGCCAGCACCGCCATGCTAAAGGGGGCCGAAAAATCCCCGGTGTTGGTGCGGCCCAGGGCCAGAAATTCCGCTTCCCCTAGGTCAAAGCGCTGGCGATAGTGGCCCAGGTAGTACAGCACCTTATCGGGGGGAAACAGGTCAATCCCTGCTGGAACCGGGGTGTGGGTGGTAAACATCTGGCTCGTCTGGGCCACCTGAAGCGCCTCGGCAAAGGTGAGGCCATGCTCCTCCACCAGCACTCGCATCCGTTCTAGGGCCATAAACGCCGAGTGACCCTCGTTCATGTGGTAGGCGGTGGGCACAATGCCCAGGGTCTTTAGCATCCGAATGCCGCCAATACCCAGCATGATCTCCTGGTGAATCCGCATATCGATATCGCCGCCGTAGAGCTGATCGCAAATGTCCTGGTCGTACTGGCCGTTGGGTTCAATGTTGGTATCCAGCAAATACAGCGGCACCGTGCCCACCTGCACCCGCCATACCCGCGCATAGACCGTCCGCTCCGGAAACTCCACTGCAATGCGGATCTCGTTACCCTGATCATCCCGCTCTAGGTGCAGGGGCATATTGTAGAAGTCGTTGATCGGGTAGCGCTCCTGTTGCCAGCCATCGGCATTCAGGTACTGAGCAAAATAGCCCTCCTGGTACAGCAGGCCCACTCCCACCAAGGGCAATCCCAGGTCGCTAGCGGATTTGAGGTGATCCCCCGCCAGCACCCCCAAGCCCCCGGAATACACGGGCATACAGGTGGTGAGGCCAAACTCCATGGAAAAGTAGGCGTAGCACTCCCCAGGCACCGGATCGGGACGATGCTTTTTGTACCAGGGCCGCTCCTTCAGGTAGTCCTCTAGGCGCTGGGCCGCTCGATCCATCTGGGCCAAAAAGCCTTCGTCCTCGGTGATTTCGTTCAACCGCTCCTGGCCGATGGTACCCAGCATCAGCACCGGATTGTAGCGGCTCGATTCCCACAGATCCGCATCCAGCCGCCGGAACAGGTCTACCATCTCCACATCCCAATCCCAATGGAGGTTGTAGGCCAGCGTACGCAGAGCCTCTAAACGCTGGGGTAGCGATGGGGTGACATTGAAGGTGCGAATCGGTCGCATAGGAATCGAAACCAGTGAATGACAGCAGAGAAGCGCGATCATCGGTACGATAGGCCACGGCGACGGGATTCTCAAGCCGTTCACCCTCAAAACCGACCTATTCTTCAGCCCAAACGCTGAAAATTTGTGCGGTTTTTACCAACGATCCAGCTCATTGTGCCCCCAAGGGCGGCATTTTTCGGGAGGTTTAATACTCTTTTCCTAGATTCCTAGATAAGCGCATCGCCATCCTCCATCCCAGCGCAGGGTTCCCTGTCTACGAGGTTACCTAGCACCGAGCTATCCTAGCCTAACCCCGTCACTCTTTAGACAGATTGCCGCCGGGGATCAACTTCAGTGATAATAGGATCTATTAGAGATGCATATTTCGCGTTACTGTGGGCGACTAAGCATACATCAGGTAGCCCTTTGGGAGCGCCAGCGCGCATTCCCGAACTCCCCCAGCAACGCCATAGACGCCGTTTAGAGGATTTTAATCATGCAACGTTCCGCCACCAGTTCTGGTCTCACCACCCCTGTGCAAAATTTCCAGCGCCCCGAGGCAGAATTTGACCAATGGGCTAAGGCTGTTCGCCAGCAAATGGTTGCGGCCCTCAAGCGTCGCGGCAACGCCTAGGTATAGTCTCTATTATTCAGTTGATGACACGCCCTCGTAAGGCTGTCGCCAAGCTCGGATTTACCCTCGACCCAGGGCCACGCCGAGAAGCAACCCTAAAACACCGCTGCCCCCCACATAGAGAAACTGCTGTCTGGGGGAATAGCGGCCATCATTAAGCTGAAGGTAACCTAAGGCTCCTCGACCTAGGGCAATGGTGCCGACGATTAGCAGTAGCCCCACCTGAAATTGGGCCAGGTTAACCACAATGCCGCCCCCACCATAGGCATTACTGCCATCAAAAAGCCATAGGGCCGCGTGGATCAAGGTAAAGATCAGTCCCCCAAACCAGAGGGTGGTGCCTAGGGTTTTGCCGATTCCCCAGCCTAGGATGTTGCCATACACCGAAAAGCTCCCTAGAAGCATTAGGGTGGCCAACCCAATAAAAATTAGGGCACCAAGGGAAACCCCAGTCCCCAACAGCACGGCGGTGGATCCAGCAATCGGCACGTACCAGGCCAAATCTTCCTTCCACAACCCCAGCAGTAGCGCCATCCACACCAGCAGCCCCGCTGGCCAGAAACTTTGGAACGCGCCCAGGATATACCCAAAGCACCACAGGCCAAACCCTAGGTGAGCCATTGACATCGCTAGATCCCGTTGTCCAACGGGATCCTGTTTAGGGTCTGGCTGTGGCGACACGGGCTCGGCAAGCAGGGGCACCGCTGCCGCCCAGCGGTCTGATGGAAGAGATGGATGGGCTGGACTGGAGGAAGTTGGTGATACGTCCAGTGCGCTTGGTTCCCCCTCATGGCTGGATGAAGGCTCCCCATTCTCGAAGGTAACTGCCCCATTCATGCCAGACTCATGACCGTCTTGAACGATGAAATCTCCCCCGGTCGTCAAGGATTCGGGGGATAGATTTACTGCTGCTTGAGCGAGGGTTTCAGCCAGGGCATCGGGTAAAATCGCGCCATGCCAGTCGGCCCCTTGGAGGGTAGCGGTGTCGCACTGTGCCCCTTGCAGGTTAGCCTTCCGCAGGTTGGCCCCGGCGAGGTTGGCCCCCAGTAGGTTAGCCCCAGAAAGATTCGCCTTGAACAAATTGGCTTTCGTTAAGTTGGCTTTCGTTAAATTAGCCCCCGCAAGGGTAGCGCGGTAGAGATTAATATCTGCCATCTGAGCACCGGACAGATCGAGCTGAGACAGGTCGGCCCAGCTAAAATCTCGCTTGCCAGACTGATAGCGGTTGATCAGGGTTGCAGCATCCATGAAAAATATGGCTATAGCGAATAATGAATCAGCCCAGTCCCATTTCAATGGTTTTACCACTTTTACAAGCTTTACCCAAATGCTCCTTATTTATCGTGGTTTATCGTGTATGACAGCAAGGCCAGACATCAAAGCCTGCAATAAAAAAGCGGGCAAAATAGCCCGCTTCTAGAGGAAGATTAGCAAAATTACAATGCCAACCCTTTAACGCTAAGATTCGCGGATCCTAGCCAAGCGCATTCGCACCAGAGACCACCTCAAGAATTTCTTGAGTAATGGCCGCCTGACGAGCCTTGTTGTAGGTCAGGTTTAGGGTCTTAGCGAGTTCCTTGGCGTTGTCGCTAGCATTGTTCATGGCCGTCATCCGAGCGGCCAGTTCGCTAGCCGCAGACTCTTGCAATGCCCGCAGAATTTGGTTGTTCAAATACAGCGGTAAGAGAGCGTCAAGAATTTGGACAGGATCCTGCTCAAAAATCATGTCTTGGGGGAAGTTCATCGTGACCTGAGAAGGCATCTTCTCCCGCTGAACTTCAAAGTTGCCGCCCCGGGTGGTTAGCCGGAAAATCTCATCGTCTCCGGCCTCTAGCCCTTGAGCATCCAGCGGTAGCAGGGTCTGAACCACAGGACGAGAACTCACTAGGGAGACAAACCGGGTGTAGATCAGCTCAACCCGATCCACTTTGCCCGACAAGAACAGCGCCAAAAGCTCATCGGCAATGCGAGAGGCTTCCTCGGCGTTGGGGATTTGCTCTAGCCCGGTAAAGCTGGCTTCGATGGGCTGTTCCCGTCGCTTAAAGTAAGTGGTAGCCTTACGACCGACTAGGACGTACTGGTAGTTGATGCCCTCGGCAGCTAATTCCTTGGCCCGGATTTCTGCTCGACGGATGACGTTGGTGTTGTAACCGCCGCACAAACCCCGGTCCCCGGAGATGACCAGAATAGCGACGTTGTTGACCTCCCTCTGTTTGAGCAGGGGCAGATCCACATCTTCAAACTTAAGCCGACTTTGCAGGCCGTAGAGCACCTGGGCCAGTCGATCCGCAAAGGGACGGGTCGCAATCACCTGCTCTTGAGCACGGCGCACCTTAGCAGCGGCAACCAGTCGCATGGCTTCGGTGATTTTGCGCGTATTTTTAACGGATTTAATGCGATCTCGAATTGCTTTTAGGTTAGGCATAATCTGTCCTCAGCCATTGTTGCGGGGGCGCTCCCCCAACCGTAGATATGATGTCTCGGTCGGAGGAGCGAATTAAAGCAGAGACTAGGCAGCGGCCATGAAGGCTGCCTTCGCCTCGTTAATCCCCGCCTTCAGCAGGGCTTCACTTTCATCGCCCAGTTTCTTCTCGCTGCGAACGAGTTCAGCGTACTTGGGCTTGCTGTTGCGGATGTAGTCCCGCATGGACTTGGCGAAGGCCACGACTTGGTCGGTGGGGATTTCATCCATGTAGCCGTTAATCCCGGCGTAGATGATAGCGACCTGCTCTTCCACGGGCAGAGGAGAGTACTGGGGCTGCTTCAGCAGTTCGCGCAGACGCTGACCACGGGCGAGCTGCTTCTGGGTGGAAGCATCCAGGTCAGAGGCGAACTGGGAGAAAGCTTGCAGTTCGTCGAACTGAGCCAGTTCCAGCTTCACCTTACCCGCCACCTGCTTCATGGCCTTGATTTGCGCCGCAGAACCCACTCGGGACACGGAGATACCCGCGTTGATGGCGGGACGCAGACCGGAGTTGAACAAGTCGGAGGACAGGAAGATCTGACCGTCGGTGATGGAAATCACGTTGGTAGGAATGTAGGCGGACACGTCGCCAGCCTGGGTTTCGATGATGGGCAGAGCGGTCATGCTGCCTTCGCCGAGTTCGGGGCTGAGCTTCGCGGCCCGCTCTAGCAGGCGGGAGTGCAGGTAGAACACATCGCCGGGGTAGGCTTCCCGACCGGGGGGACGACGCAGCAGCAGCGACATTTGACGGTAGGCTTGGGCCTGCTTGGTCAAATCGTCGTACACCACCAGGGTGGCTTTGCCTTGGTACATGAAGTATTCAGCCAGGGCGGCACCCGTGTAGGGAGCCAGGTATTGCAGAGGCGCGGGGTCGTTGGCGTTAGCGGCCACTACGATGGTGTAGTCCAGAGCGCCACGTTCCCGCAGCACGTCCACCACCTGAGCCACAGAAGCCGCCTTCTGACCCACCGCCACGTAGACACAAACCACGTCCTCAGACTTCTGGTTGAGAATGGTGTCAATGGCGATGGCGGTCTTCCCGGTCTGACGGTCACCGATGATCAGCTCGCGCTGGCCACGTCCAATGGGAATCATGGCGTCGATGGCGGTAATCCCGGTTTGCATCGGCTCATACACCGATTTCCGGGCGATGATGCCGGGAGCGGGAGACTCAATTAGACGGGTTTCGGTGGTTGCGATGTCGCCTTTCCCGTCAATGGGACGAGCCAGAGCATCGACCACGCGGCCCAGCATAGCGGCACCCACGGGCACAGAGGCGATCTTGCCTGTGGCCGTTACGGGGCTACCTTCACGGATATTGATGCCGTCGCCCATCAACACAGCACCGACGTTGTCTTCTTCTAGGTTGAGGGCGATGCCCACGGTGCCGTCTTCAAACTCCAGCAGTTCGCTGGCCATGACGTTCTCCAGGCCGTAGATCCGAGCAATCCCGTCACCCACCTGAAGCACAGTACCCACGTTGGATACTTTCACTTCCTGGTTGTACTGCTCGATCTGCTGCTTAATAATGCTGCTAATTTCGTCAGGTCTGATGCTAACCATAGGATCTGCTCTGCTAAACCTACACAAACATGAAAAAACAAGGGATGGCCTCTGTCAGGCCGTTGAGACACTAGGCCGCTGATGCCAACTGCATTCCAATCCGACGAAGCTGTCCGCGCAGGCTAGCGTCAATCACCTGAGACCCTACCTTAACGATCAGCCCACCCAAAAGGTCGGGATCGATCTGCACCGAAAGCTCAACGTTTTGCGCGCCAGACAGAGCGGCCACTCGTTCGCGAATAGTGGCGGTTTGCTCTTCAGAAAGCGCTACCGCAGAAACCACATCGGCTAGCACCGTCTGCTTCAGTTCACGCAGCAGAACTTGGTACTGCTCCAGAACGCCGTCTAGGTACATGATGCGGTTGCGATCAACAAGCAGGAGAAGCACGCTCAAAACGGCGGGGTTCACCTTACCCTCAGCAATCTGTCGCAGCGCACCCTTCTTGGCTTCAGGCTCGATCAGAGGATTACCCAAGAATTGGGTGAGTTCCGCTGAATCATTGAGGACAGCTAGCAGGCCAGCCACTTCATTGCCCACTTGGTCAACAACGCCGTTTTCCTTGGCAATATCCATCAGAGCCTTGGCGTAGGGCAGCGTGACTTCGGATGTCATGGTGCTGTCTTTCATTACTGACCTCCTCCTAGCATGGCAATGCTGGCATCCACCAGGCGTCGTTGAATATCGTCATTCAGGCGATGGGGCAGTTCGTTCTCCGCCTTCTCCAGGGCCAATGCGGCAATCCGCTGCTGCAACTCCCGCATGACCTTAGTCTCTTGGGAACTGAGATCCTGAGCTGCACTCGCCCGCATCCGTTCCACATCAACCTTAGCCTGGGCTAGGATAGCTTCCTTGGAACGGGTGGCAGTTTGCTCAGCGTCGGCTAGGATTTTCTGGGCTTCCTCCTTAGCCTGCGCAAGCTTTTGCTGCTGTTCAGCTAGGGCGGTCGCGGCCTCTTGTTTCCGCTTCTCGGCCTCGGCAATTGCCTCTTCAATGGCAGATCGACGAGTAGACAGGGTTTTACCCAAAAACTTGCTGCCGAAGTAGACGAGAACGCCAATAATGATGGCTAAATTTATTAGGTTGGTCTCAAGAATGTCGAAATTAAGACCAAACCCTCCCTCTTCTGCTGCTAGAAACCAACCAATAGTCATATCTTTCTTTCCGTCAACGACGCTGGCATCGTGCTTACCATGGCTCTAAATCAGGCTAGGATGCGGCACTGAGCAATTTGTCCAGGATTTGACGGCTTAGGCCATCGACCTGCTGCTCTAGGGTGGCCATGGCTTGGCGCTTTTGCTCGTCCAGTTCACGCTGAACTTGCTCACGCTGGGCCTGGGCTTCCTGTTGAGCTTCGGCAATGCTTTGAGCCGCTAGTTTCTGGGCTTCTTCCTGAGCCGCTGCAATCACGGTTTGGGACTGACGACGGGTTTCCGCGAGTTCCTGCTGATAGGCTTTTGCGATTTGCTCAGCCTTGGCAAGGCGCTCAGCGGCGTCTACTTTGTTGCTGCGAATGTAGCCGTCGCGCTCGTCAATGGCGTTACCCAAGGGCTTGTAGAACAAGGCATTGAGTATTACCGCGAGAAGCACAAACTGCACCGCCATTAGGGGAAGGGTGGCGTCTAGGTCAAACAGACCACCGCTTGCTTCCTCTGCCGCTTCTACAGCCAAAAACCACACTGAATGAATCATGCCTCTTCGTCCCCCGCCCTATTTTGGGTGTCTTTACCCAATTACTTCAATGTCTCGAATGCGATGTCTCGAACGTAATTTCTAGAAAACCGTGGGAGATTAGGTTTACCCATCCCCCACGGCCTAGAACCTTAGCTGAAGGGGTTAGCGAAGAGAAGAACGAGCGCCACCACCAGGCCGTAAATGGTCAGTGCTTCCATGAACGCCAAGCTGAGCAGAAGGGTGCCGCGAATCTTGCCTTCAGCTTCGGGCTGACGGGCGATACCTTCCACAGCTTGACCAGCAGCATTACCTTGACCGATACCAGGGCCAATCGCTGCCAGACCAACGGCTAGAGCAGCAGCGATTACGGAAGCGCCTGCGATAATAGGATCCATGTCGTTACCTCGATTTTGACAATCTACAACAAGCGAATCAGGTATAAACAACGCTCAATTGGCGTTTCTTGTTTTGCGGCCCTCTAAGCCACTCTGCTGATGATGGAACCTGACCCATCAGCCAGCGGATTCTGAATGCCTTTTTCAAGGTCACTCATGCTCTTCTCCACCGTGCCCCTCAATGGCCTCCCCGATGTAGGCAGCGGCTAGGGTTGCAAAGATCAGCGCTTGAATAGCACTGGTAAACAACCCAAGGATCATCACTGGTAACGGTACGAAGAGAGGTACCAGGAGAACCAGAACAGCCACCACAAGCTCGTCGGCGAGGATGTTCCCGAATAGACGGAAGCTTAGGGAAAGGGGCTTGGTGAAATCTTCTAAAATGTTGATGGGCAAAAGGATCGGGGTAGGCTCAATGTACTTGGCAAAGTATCCCAGACCGCGATTGCTGAACCCGGCATAGAAATAGGCCAGGGAGGTGAGTAGGGCTAGGGCAACGGTGGTGTTGATGTCGTTGGTAGGAGCCGCCAATTCACCGGAGGGTAAATGGAGGAGCTTCCAAGGTACCAGCGCCCCTGACCAGTTCGAGACAAAAATGAACAGGAATAGCGTACCAACGAAGGGAACCCAAGGGCGATACTCCTTTTCTCCAATTTGGTTTTTGGCCAAATCTCGGATGAATTCTAGGGCGTATTCCATCAGGTTTTGTAGCCCAGAAGGTATCCGCTGAACGTTGCGAGTGGCTAACAGTGACACCAGTACCAACAAACCAATCACAAACCAGGAGGTTAGAAAAACCTGCCCGTGAAGCTTGAGATTACCAATTTGCCAGTAAAGATGCTGACCAACTTCTAACTTTGCCAGAGTTGAGGGATAAAACATAACCATACCCAGCGCCATCTTTACCAAACTAATTCGTACTTTCCGGAGAGCCGGAAAATTGTGAAAGCCTAGGCCGCCCCATGCTTAAGACTGATTCGGTAAAACCGCTGTCCAAAGTGTGTAGGCAATGAGGGCGGCTTTATAGGTCAAAAAACCTAGAAAAACCGGGACAATCTCAAGCTGCTGCCACTGTGATGCCACCAGGATTAAGCCGATGACAATCGCGAGGCGACCGCTACCGATTTTTGACTGCCCGCGCCCAAGGTTGGCGACGTTTTTTGCCAACATCCTCAAGTAAACCACACCACCGCACGCTCCAATTAAATAATTCAGAGCAATGGGAAGGGAGTAAGCGAGCCAGACACAGAAAAAGATGACGGCACTAAACGCAACCGTACAAATCAGCAGATTTTGCTGAAGTCGATAGTATTCTCCCATCGCAGTATCTACCGGAGGGGGAAGCATCGACTCCTCGGCTGAGCTGTCTGTTACCTGAACCGCATCACTGGTTTGCTCAGAGGAATTGGAGGCCACGAAAGCACTAATCCTTAGCCGTCAAGGGGTTTGGCCCGTTGTTTGGGCCGTAGGAGATCATATCACGGCAATAATACTTAATAGACCCCTTGCCGAGGAAATCCATGATCCTTAGGCAAAGCTAGGGGGAAAGTTGTGGCGGCTGTAACAGGATGAGATGTTTTTGCTGCATTTCCCGCAGATCGTCTAGGGTGGCCGAGGTTTGGCCAAGCAAGTCCGCAACGGTCAGCGTTGCTCGTGCTTCAGGGGAATCGGTCGCTGTGGGGTCGCTGGCTTGGTCGCAGGCTGACAACACCTCGAACTCCACGGGGGAGAGCGAGATGAACTGGTAGTTGTGGTCGAAGATGCTCTGGCTGGGCCAGCCCTCCATGCAGGGATTCCGCAGGGGATGAGCAACCAGTAAGTCCGCATCCTGAAGCCAGTCCTGTTTTGCCAGGGGCGGCTTGGCGAGGAACCATTCAAAATGGGTGATTTCGGGATCCAAGAGTTCCACAAGACGATACTGATCCGTTTGCGATAACTGTTTAGCCCGCTGAAGCAGTTCGGGGTTGCTCCCCAACAGTCGATCCAACTGCCAGATGTGGGGATTAGAAAAGCCGACGAACTCTAGGCCAGAGGCGTTGATCAGGTCGAATAGGGTGTCGAGGGTGTAGTCCACTTCCTGGGGATGGACGTACATATCGGCAAAGCATTCGTCCCGCTGATTTTCTAGGGACCAGCGATCTTTCTCTCGCTGTTTGAGGCGATTGCCCTCTGGCAGACTGGCAAAAAGCTGGCGTCCGACGCTCACGCCATCCCGGTAGTCGCCCCGTTTTTCACCCTGCACTAGGGCGATGGCCCGCTGCATGAGGGAGATTTCCCAGCGACCAATGGCGGCATAGACAAAGATATGGAGAAACCCACCGGGGGCTAGTTTGGCGGCGAGGGATTGAATGCCGCGTATAGGATCCGGCATGTGGTGAAGGACACCGACGCAGTTGATCCAGTCGAATTCCCCGTCCAATTGATCAACGTCGTAAATACTAAGGTGGCGGAACTGGACGTTGGTGGCTCCAGATCTCCGACACCGTTCTTGGGCTGTGGCCAGGGCTCCTTCGCTCAGGTCAATGCCTAACACATCGGCTTGGGGGTTGAGGTGGCCGAGATATTCCGTGCTTACCCCAGTGCCACAGCCTGCATCTAGAACTCTGACCTTGGCCTGAACGGGAACGGATCCATTGCAAAAGCTGTGGACCGTGGGCCAATACCAGCGCCAGTTGTAGCCCGGAGGCGGTTCATCTAGGATCGGTTCGGGGGGGAAGGGGTAGGTATTGTAGAGACGCGCAACGGCATCGCTGACCGCTTGCACCGGGCTAGGCTGTGAGGTATTCATCACGAAACGTTACAAAACTTAGAGGTCTTCTCAGGGGGGAGTGGCCATCCTCTATGATGACCGAAGACCTTTCACGAACGGGATGTTACACAGTTCTTAACAAGCTGTGTTGCGGTTCTGAAACGGTTTAATCTGAATCCAGGTTAGGTTACGCACCTGTTTCGGCTTGATGTCGATCAGTTGAGATTGATTAGAAACAGTCGATAACGGATTTGCCCCCAGTAGGTTAAGTTTCTTTGCCCCTCTAGGGCCAAGCCTCAGAGCCTGCGCACGGGACGCCTTAGTCTTATAAATGCAGTGATTGTCCGCATAGGGAGCCTTTGAATACGCATGAGTGTTAAAGCAAGTGGTGGAAGTGCCGTGGCGCGGCCCCAGCTCTACCAAACCCTTCCGGTCGCAACGATTGCCCAAGCTGAGCAACAAGACCGCTATATGGCCAAGGGTGAGCTGGAGGATTTGTCCGGCTTTTTTAATTCCGGCCTGAAACGAGTGCTGATTGCTGAGACGCTGACTCGCTATTCCGAGTTGATCGTGTCCCAGGCGGCCAATCGCATCTTTACCGGGGGGTCGCCGTTGGCCTACCTGGAACGGCCCGACGCCGATCAGCCCATGGAGAAAACTCGGGCGGGTACCGTGCTCGATGCCCAGGAAGCCGCCAAGCTCGGCACCGCAACCTTCATTGAAAGCAGCGGTGGCGGCGGTTTCTTCAGTGGCCTCTTCAGCACGACGCCCTCTGGCCCCATTCCCCCTGGGTTCCGGCCTATTAACGTGTCTCGCTATGGCCCCAGCAACATGCAGAAGTCTCTGCGTGACCTGAGCTGGTTCCTGCGCTACGTCACCTACGCCATCGTGGCGGGCGATCCCAACATCATTTCGGTGAACGTGCGCGGCCTGCGCGAAATCATCGAGAATGCCTGCTCCACGGCGGCGACCATCGTGGCCATTCAGACCATGAAAGCGGCCTCGATCCGCTACGTCAGCGGCGATGCCGAAGCCAAGGATATTGTGTCCCAGTACTTTGAGGTGCTGCTGACCGAGTTTAAGGCTCCCACTCCCTCGAACAAGCTGCGCCAGCGTCCCTCCAGCGACCTGCAAGGGTTGCAACTGCCTCAAATCTACTTCAATGCGGCGGAACGGCGGCCCAAGTACGCCATGAAGCCCGGTCTCTCCGCCACCGAAAAGAATGACGTGGTGAAGGCGGCCTATCGTCAGGTGTTTGAGCGCGATATTACCCGCGCCTACTCCCTGTCGATTTCCGACCTGGAATCTAAGGTGAAGAACGGCGAAATCTCCATGAAGGAGTTCATCCGCCGCTTGGCCAAGTCGCCTCTGTACCGCAAGAACTTCTACGAGCCCTACATCAACAGCCGCGCTCTGGAACTGGCCTTCCGCCACATCCTCGGTCGTGCGCCTAGCTCTCGCGAAGAGGTGCAGAAGTACTTCTCCATCGTCTCCAGCGGTGGCCTAGCCGCCCTGGTGGATGCCCTGGTGGATTCTAAGGAATACGGCGATTACTTCGGGGAAGAAACCGTTCCCTACCTGCGCGGTTTGGGCCAAGAAGCCCAGGAATGCCGCAACTGGGGGCCGCAGTTTGAACTGTTTAACTTCAGTGCGCCCTTCCGCAAGAAGCCCCAGTTCATCACCCTGTTCGCCGCCTACGAACAGCCCCTGCCCGACCAGCACCCCTACGGTTCCGGCAACGATCCGCTGGAAATTCAGTTTGGGGCGATCTTCCCGAAGGAAACCCGCAACGTCAGCGCCACCCCGGCCTTCTTTAACAAAGACACCCGTCGGATTTTGATCCACCGTGGGGCTGGTATCAACAACCAGTTGAGCAACCCCGCCGCCCGTGGCCTCAATCCTGGTTCCCTAGGGGCCAAGGTGTTCAAGCTGGATCAAATTCCCAAAACCGGGAATACCAAGGCCAGCGTGCGTTACTCCGAAAGCTCCACCCAGGCGGTAATCAGCGCCGCCTATCGCCAAGTGTTTGGTCGCGAGGTGTACTCTGGCCAACGCTCCAACGTGGCGGAAATCAAGCTGGAAAACGGCGAAATTACGGTGAAGGAGTTCATCCGGATCATCGCCAAATCCGAAGCCTTCCGTAAGACCTACTGGTCGTCCCTGTACATCATGAAGGCTGTGGAATACATCCACCGTCGTCTGCTGGGTCGCCCCACCTATGGCAGGAAGGAAACCAACGCCTACTTCGATATTTGCGCTAAGAAAGGCTTCTATGCCCTGATTGACGCCATCATCGATAGCCAGGAATACACCGAAGCCTTTGGCGAAGACACCGTTCCCTACGAGCGCTACCTAACGCCCAAGGGCTTGGCGCTCCGCAGTATGCGGGTGGGCACCCTGGCCGAGAAGGGCATGATGCCGATTCCCGACACCACCGTGCCGCGCTTTGTGGAACTGGGTTCCGTGGGCGACGAACGCTCTATCCCCGATGTGCAGCGTCGCATCAGCCAAGGGGTGAACCGTCAACGCCAGCAAACCAAGGCCTTCAAGCTCACCTCCCTGGCCGACAAGCCCAACCTGAAGCTGGTGACGGCTGCCGCCTATCGCCAAATCTTCGAGCGGGATATCGCCCCCTACATTGTGAAGAGCGAGTTCACCGCCCTAGAAAGCAAGCTGGGCAACGGCGAAATCACCCTGAAGGAGTTCATCGAAGGGTTGGGTTGCTCTAGCCTCTATATCAAGGAGTTCTACGCGCCCTACCCCAACACCCAGGTGATTGAGTTCGGCACCAAGCACTTCCTGGGTCGGGCTCCGATGGATCAGGCGGAAATTCGCAAATACAACCAAATCTTGGCCAGCGAAGGGATCCGTGGCTTCATCAAGGCCATGCTGAATACCCCTGAGTACGCTGAGAACTTCGGGGAAGATACGGTGCCCTACCGCCGCTATCCCACCCTGCCTGCGGCCAACTTCCCCAACACCGAGCGACTTTACAACCGCCTCACCAAGCAAAATCGTGATCTGGTGGTGCCCAGCTTTGTGCCCGCCAAGTCTACAATTCCGGTGACGGATATGCCCCTGATGGCCGATGCTGTGGCGACTCAAGCCAGCCGAGAGGCCGCACTAGCCGCTTCCGTAGGCCGCGCTACTCAGTCCGCTACCCTGGAACTACCCACGGTGCAGCCTGCTACCCGGCTTTACCGCTGGTCGGCGGACATGGACGCAGACCAAGCGGAAGAGGTGATCACGGCGATCTACCGCCAGGTGATGATGGCCTACGACGGCGAAATCCCGACGGCTTGGCGCTTGCCCCAGGCGGAACAGGCTCTCCGTCACGGCAATCTGACCGTCCGAGGCTTTGTGGCTGAGTTGCTAGCTTCCGAGGCCTACCAGCAGCGGTTTGTGGACACCTATCCCCAAAGCAAACTGGTGGAAATCATGGCACGGCAAATCCTCGGTCGTAACCTGACCCAGGGTGAGGAAACCCAGCAGTATCAAGCCATGGCTGATGCTCAAGGACGGTTGGCTGTTGCCCAGGCGATGCTGTCCTCGGCGGAGTACCAGCGCTACTTTGGCGAACAGGGCGTGCCCTACCGTCGCTAGGTTGCCTGAAATCTAGATTAAGGATCTGGAGTAGAACGGCTTCACCGTGAGCCTCCGCTCCAGATCTCGGAATCACCTCAGCCGAATCCGCTGGATCCAATTCCTGACGAATTCACAACAGAATATTAAGCATGACCGCCGGATTGTCTTAATCTAGGCGGTTATGTCTGTGATAATTTCCATGTTTCTGCCTGAAACCCTAGCGGGACGGGCATTTAGAAACCTGAGGAAGACTATTACAAAATATTGCGTTGTCTTTAAGAAGGGGATCACAATCCCTGACAATGATTCGGGAAGGATACTGAGCCTTTGAGGATTCTCGCTGAACTCGACAGTGCTGCGGTGGCACCCTCGCTTGCTCAGTCCATTGGCCCGTCAATGCCAGTTTTATAGACATCTGGTTATATCTTTCGGAGGAATCCATCAATGAGTATTGTCACGAAGTCAATCGTGAATGCTGATGCTGAGGCCCGTTACCTCAGCCCCGGCGAACTGGATCGCATCAAGGGTTTTGTGACCTCTGGTGAGCGTCGTCTGCGCATCGCTCAAGTGCTGACCGAATCCCGTGAGCGCATCGTCAAAGAAGCTGGCAACCAGCTCTTCCAAAAGCGTCCTGACGTGGTTTCCCCCGGTGGCAACGCCTACGGCGAAGAAATGACCGCCACCTGCCTGCGCGACATGGACTACTACCTGCGTCTAATCACCTACGGCGTGGTCGCTGGTGATGTGACCCCCATCGAAGAAATCGGTCTGGTGGGCGTGCGCGAAATGTACAACTCCCTAGGCACCCCCATCCCCGCTGTGGCTGAAGCCGTGCGTTCCATGAAGGCTGTGGCAACCGGGCTGCTCTCCAGCGATGATGCTGCTGAAGCCGCCTCCTACTTCGACTATGTTGTCGGCGCAATGCAGTAGTTGCATTCGCACTACCTCGTCGATTCGTTGTTGAGATTACGTCAGTTCTAAGGAAGCTTCACCCATGCAAGACGCAATTACCGCTGTTATCAATTCCTCCGACGTTCAGGGCAAGTACCTGGACAGCTCCGCCCTGGATAAGCTGAAAGCTTACTTCCAGACCGGAGAACTGCGGGTTCGTGCCGCCTCCACCATCAGCGCCAACGCCGCTGAAATCGTGAAGGAAGCTGTGGCCAAGTCCCTGCTGTACTCCGACATCACCCGTCCCGGTGGCAACATGTACACCACCCGTCGCTATGCTGCTTGCATCCGCGACCTTGACTACTACCTCCGTTACGCCACCTACGCCATGCTGGCTGGGGATCCCTCCATCCTGGATGAGCGCGTGCTGAACGGCCTGAAGGAAACCTACAACTCCCTGGGCGTGCCCATCGGTGCTACCGTGAACGCCATCCAAGCCATGAAAGAAGTGACCGCTAGTCTGGTGGGCGCTGACGCTGGTAAGGAAATGGGCGTGTACTTCGACTACATCAGCTCTGGCTTGAGCTAAGCCTCAATCCCGGTGCCATCCCTTTCTCCCATCGGGTGATAGGGTAGTCACAGGCCAGAGTCAGGAGCGAGTGTTTGGACAATGGGTTAGGCTGCGCTGTCTTCCTGGTGTCCCTAGCATTGGCTTTCGACTCTGGCTTTTCAGTAGGTTTAGCCTAATCACAAATTTTGTAGTCCAGTGAGATAGTAGGAGAGCGTTTTACCATGCGCATGTTTAAGATTACGGCCTGCGTGCCCAGCCAAAGCCGCATTCGCACCCAGCGCGAACTGCAAAATACCTTTTTTACCAAGCTAGTGCCCTACGAAAACTGGTTTCGTGAGCAGCAGCGCATCCAAAAAATGGGCGGCAAAATCGTTAAGGTGGAACTGGCCACGGGTCGCCAAGGCACCAACACCGGCCTGCTGTAGGCCAACGCCTCTCGTTCTTTGGAACGTTACTCTCGGTTATTGGGGTAGGCAGAAAAGTTCTGTCACCCAAACCTTAAACCCTTCGGTAGCCCATGGATGATGGAGCCTAGCCGAAGGGTTTTGCATTGTTCTAATTCTTGCAGGCGTTTGTTCCTGGGATGAGTTACTGTTCCTGCATGAGGCGAAGATAGTTTTGCTTAAGCTGAACGTGACTGGCGCTCAATTTATCGGATAGGTTCTTCTCGGCCTCAGAAACCTGCTGCCAAAACTGAGAAGACCGCTGGGACGAAATGTAGGCTTGCCAAAGCTGTTGAAAGAGGGCAATAGCTTCGGGGCTTTGGTCTTGCAGATCCGCCACGATAGCTTGAATGATTCGACTCGCCTCCCCGTGGTTTTCGACGGATTGAGCTAGATCGAGGGCCGATTGGAGTCGAGTCGCAAGGTCAGTTGTTGAAGCGTGATCCGCAGAAGTCATAGCAAAACCTGGGCAGGGTGGGCACACAGGAGCGAAACCTAGCCCCAAGGACTGCAACGGGAATGCTCTTGCTGTCATAAATCTAAATAATTTGCGCAGATTCAGCAAGGCGAGGGCCAAAGAGTGGTGTAGATTCGTAAAGGGTTTAGCTGAGAACGGCTCTATCCCTGTCGTCTTCACTCTCCGTCTTTATCGCTATGGCCAAACAGCGCATCCTTTCGGGCATTCAACCTACGGGTAATTTGCACCTGGGTAATTATCTCGGTGCGATTCGCAACTGGGTTGACTTACAGGATGAGTACGATGCGTTCCTGTTTATGGCCGATCTCCATGCGATTACGGTGCCCCACGATCCGGCGCAACTGGCCGAAAACACCTACAAGGTAGCGGCGACCTACCTTGCCTGCGGCATTGATCCTGAAAAATCCACCATTTTTGTGCAGTCGCACCTGTCGGCCCATGCGGAACTGGCCTGGTTGTTCAACTGCATTACGCCCCTGAACTGGCTGGAGCGAATGATTCAGTTCAAGGAAAAGGCCGTAAAACAGGGAGAAAACGTCAGCATTGGCCTGCTAGATTATCCTGTGCTGCAAGCGGCGGATATTTTGCTGTACGAGCCGGATTTAGTCCCCGTGGGCGAAGACCAAAAACAACACCTTGAACTCACCCGCGACATCGCCAATCGCCTCAATTTTCAGTACGGCAGCGAAGAAAATCCGGTGCTGAAGGTGCCAGAACCGCTGATTCGGGAAGCGGGCGCACGGGTGATGAGCCTCACCGATGGCACGAAGAAAATGTCGAAATCGGATCCGTCGGAGCAGAGCCGGATTGATTTGACTGATTCGCCGGACGTGATTACCAAAAAAATCAAGCGGGCCAAAACTGACCCAGAACGAGGGCTTTGGTTTGATGATCCCAATCGCCCGGAGTGCCACAACCTGCTGAGCCTGTACATGATCCTGTCGGGCCAAACCAAGGAAGCCGTCGCCGCTGAATGTCGGGACATGGGCTGGGGACAGTTCAAACCTCTGCTAGCCGAAACCGCTGTGTTGGCTCTCGCCCCCATTCAAGCAAAATTCAACGAACTGATGGCGGATCGGGGCTACCTAGAATCCATCCTTAAGGCGGGCGAAGAGAAGGCCGCAGCGGTCGCTAACCACACCCTCGCCAGGGTCAAGCAAGCCCTGGGATTTTCCGTTGCCCCTTAGGGATCAAGGTGTTTAGCGATTTCCCTAGGGAACAATCGACAGGATATACTAGCCAAACGTCTATGGCCATTGCCACCGAGGAGATCGGGTTGACTGCTGCACCCCTAGGTTATCGCCTCCAGTCTGCCGCTCAGGCTGGCGAATTTCTAGTCACCGCTGAGGTGATGCCACCGAAAGGATCCGATCCCAGCCATATGCTGCAAATGGCGCGACTGTTGAAGGGGCGAGTCCATGCGGTGAATGTGACCGATGGTAGCCGTGCGGTGATGCGGATGTCTTCCCTAGCCGCATCGGTGTTGCTTCAGCGGGAAGGGATTGAGGCGGTTTACCAGGTGGCTTGCCGGGATCGAAATCGTATTGCCCTTCAGGCCGATTTGCTGGGTGCTCAGGCGTTGGGTTTACGTAACGTACTGGCCCTCACCGGGGATCCCGTGAAAGCAGGTGATCACCCCGATGCTCGGCCTGTGTTTGATTTAGAATCGGTGCGGCTGCTGCGGTTGATTCACCAACTGAATAGCGGCGAGGATAGCCACGGTAAACCCCTCGCCGATGGGGCGCTCAACCTGTTTGCTGGGGCGGCGGTGGATCCCCAATCCTCCAGTTGGTCGGGCTTGCAGCGTCGATTTGAGGCCAAGGTCAAGGCGGGAGCCGCGTTCTTTCAAAGCCAACTCATCACCGACTTTGATCGCCTCCACAAGTTCATGGATGAAATTGCGGCAGGATCCGACCACCCTGTATTAGCGGGTATTTTTCTGCTGAAGTCGGCCAAAAATGCCCAGTTTATTAACCGCAATGTGCCGGGGGCCAAAATTCCAGACACCATCATTCAGCGACTTCACGACGCGAAGGATCCCCTGCAAGAGGGCATTAAAATTGCCGCAGAGCAGGTGCAAGCCGCCCGACACATTTGCCAGGGCGTACACCTGATGGCGGTGCGGCGGGAAGACTTGATTCCTCAAATTCTGGATCTGGGTGGTCTAGCGACGCTAAGATTTACAGACACCGTGATGCCAGAACGAGAGTCTCCGACGGCCTTAGGAACTCGAAACGGCAGCAAAGACAGCCCGGTTGGCGTCTAGTTTGGCAACCTGACGGCGTCGCTAACAGAACCAATGTTGGCAACAGAAAAGCCAAAGCCCCGATCTCCCGGCCCCCGGCGGTCACCTCGGCAATGTAGAGCCCCTTGATTAGAGAGATTGGTGAGAGACCAGAGGTTTCGCCGGAGGTCGGGGGGCTATTGCCCTGTCCTAGGACGCTGAGATGCTGTTGGCCCAGTCCTTAGCCCAGTGCAGATGTTTGTGGACTTCCTCTAGGGTCTGGGCTTCGCTGTAGAGGCGTAGGACAGGCTCGGTGCCGCTAAAGCGAATCAGCAGCCAGCTATCATCCGCTAGGGTGAGCTTGTAGCCGTCGATGGATAGGATATCCTTCACAGCTTTGCCCGCCACTTCCTTGGGGGGATCCGTAGCGAGTTGATTCAGCAGCTTAGCCTGGACTTCCATACTGGCCAGAGGCAGATCGATGCGGTCGTATTCAGAGAAATAGCCCGTTCTTTCCTGGAGCTGGCGATAGTAGTCGCTGAGATCTAGTCCTGACATCACCACCGCTTCGAGGACGTAAAGGGCTGACATGAGGGCATCTCGTTCGGGGATGTGGTGACCGTAGCCAATGCCGCCGGACTCTTCGCCGCCTAGGAGTACTTGGGCCTCCTGCATCCGGTCGGCGATGTATTTGTAGCCCACGGGGGTTTGGTGGAGAGCCAACCCATGGAGTTTCGCCACAGCGGGGATCAGGTTAGAGCCGCTGATGGTTTTGACGATTTCGCCACTGTAGTTGCGGCGAGATTTGAGGTGGTCGATGAGGATAGGAATGAGGATTTGAGAACTAAAAAACTGGCCATTGCCATCCACGGCGGCGATGCGATCACTGTCGCCATCAAACACCAGCCCCACCTTCAGCCCCCCCTGGGGCGCTTGCTCCTCTTTCACCGTGTCGAGGAGTTCGCCCAGATACTTGGGCAGGGGTTCGGGAGGATTGCCCCCAAACATCGGATCGGCGTGGCGATGGAGTTCGTGGACGCTTTCGGCTCCGAGTAGCCGGGGCAGTCCTCCAGAGGCGGATCCGTACATAACGTCCGCAAAGACCGTCAGCTTGCCGCTGGAGATGGCCCCCTGGATGGCGGCAATATCGACTTCCGCCTGAAGGGTTGTGCAGTAGTCGGGCCAAGGATCGAAGCTGCTGATCTGGCCCTTGGGGCCAATGGGGGCAGGAGGGTGGGGCAGGAGCGCCTCCACCTGTTGGGTGACCTCTGGGGAAACCGACCCACCAAAGGCCCCCTTAATTTTGAGACCGGAGTAGGCGGGCGGGTTGTGGCTCGCGGTGATCACAATAGCCCCTAGCAGGTTGCGGTGCTTGGCGGCAAAACTGAAGGCCGGAGTAGGGGCATAGTCCTGGGAAAGGATGACATCAAAACCTTGGCTGGCAATCGCTTCGGCGGCGGTGCGCGCAAATTCTGCCGAGAGAAAGCGGCGGTCGTAGCCCACGGCAATGGTGCGGCTACCCGTTGTTTCCCCAAAGCACTGCTGGAGAACGTGGGCAGACACTGCGGCCACCTGGGCCACCCGCTCGAAGGTAAAATCGGCGGCGATGATGCCGCGCCAGCCATCGGTACCAAACTTGATGGGCTTCGGGGTCGCTGAAATGGGGCCTGAGGAAACTGCCATAACCTAAGTTTCTCAATAGTGAGGGGGAGACAAGATACGGTGGAGCGAGATAGACCGAGCGTTCGGGAAAACGAGCCCTGTCTGAGTTTACCTACCGATTCGACGCTCTGAACAGATCCACTGGTCTAGCATCCCTCCGTTCCCTTGACCGATGCCTGTAGCGCTGTAGCCCTAGCCGATGGGGCGAAGGGCCATCGGCCACAACTTTTGCGGTGATCTGCGTTCTCTCAGTCGAGCCCCTGGAGGACGTGCTGGGTGGTGAGCAGGGCATTGAGCCCCACAAATCCCTGACACCGCCCCTGCTGGGTGGTCATGCCTAGGGCCATGGCGGCGGCCTGGGAGGGATTGCGCACAAACCGAGGGGAGGTGTTGATGTAAACCACGGCGCTGTTCACCAGGCGAGGAAATTGTACCGTTTCGGAGTAGGTATCACTGACGAGGACGTTGGCATGGCCGCTGCTGTGGCGGTTGATCCAGGTGGCGGCGGCAGCTAGACCCTCTACCCGCCCTAGGGCAACCCGCTTGGCCAAAAAGGGCTGATTCCAATCCTTGGGGGTGGCTAGCGCTAGATCCGGGATGTCTGCTTGCATGGCTTCATCACCCAGCACGGTGAAGCCATGATCCCAAAGGGCGCGACAGAGTTGGACAACGGCGGCGGTACTACAGCCAGCATGGACCAACACCTTCTCCAGCGCATTCACGGCGTCGGGTTCTCCCCGGTGGCTGTCGAGCACAATTTGCGTGACAGTGGCGGCGGTGCCGGAGGCCGACCAGTAGAGGTAACAGTTGCCCATGGCGGTCGGCAGCACGGGCACCGCCGCCTGACGCATGACCTGCTTCACCAGGCTGGGTCGTCCGTAGGGAATCACCAGGTTAACGCCGGGATCTTGTAGTAGCCAGGATCGAGCCGCATCCCCCGAATCATCCGATAGGGAAAACACCGTTGCTTCGGGAAGATCCTGGCGGGCGAGGGCACGGTGCAGAGCCTCTATAATCGTCTGGTTGGTTTGGCTGGCCTCGTTGCCCCCCTTCAGGATAAGCCCATTGCCCGTCCGCACGCAGAACCCCGCCATGATTGCCGCCAGTTCAGGGAACGCTTCATAGACCAAGGCCACCACCCCCAGGGGAACCACCTGGCTGTAGCCCGTTGCCGCCTTTGCCCAGCGGTTGATGGGGAGGGCGTTGAGCCAGCGGGGATCCCCGAGGAACGCCAACCGCCTCAGAATTTTACTGGCGATGTGGAGGCGCTCAGGGGTAAGCTTCAGCCAGTCCAGCACCAGATCGGGCACAGCCATCTCCAGACTGGCCTCTAGGTCTAGGGTATTCGCCTCTAAAATTTCGTTTTGGGCGGCTTCAAGCTGATCCGCCATCGCCTCTAGCAGACGACTCTGGGTTTCCACACCCGCCAAACGCAGCCGATAGCCCGCCTGGGCCACGTCTCCGACAACCGCGCTGAGTTCTTCCTGGGATCCCAAAGTTACCATGGCGCTAACGTCGGGAGGCTAGCCAAAACACCAGCCCCAGGAAGGCGAACACCCCCACAGTGATCAGAATCTGGGCAATGGCCTGGATGCCCTGGGGTGACTGAAGCGTGGCCAACAGCAGGAAAAAGGCCATGAGGACAAAGGCCGTCATCACAATCAGTGAGGGATAGCTGAGGTTCAGGGAAGATCGGTCTAGCCGCCACTGCTGCCCTGTCCAGCGCCAAGCCCGCTTGTAGGGATAGTGGGTGGAGAGTTGCTCCATCACGTAGCCATCCTCCTGGACAACAAAAATTTGCTGGCAGCGATCACAGCCAAAGGCTTCGGTCAGGGTGATGGGGTTGAGGCGGCCACTGCGACGGCAGGGGCAGGGATAGTCAGACTGGTGGTCAATCCTCTGGCTCTTGTAGGTGCGCACGATACCCTAAATCTCGGCTCAGGAAGAGGACAGTGATGTCTCCATCATTCTGACACATTAACCAACTCCCACCGGGAAGACAACCCAACAACTGGCTAGCGGTTCGGTCTTCCGTCCTGTAAAATGGGGCGATTCTGTTTAAGATAGTCATTCAAGCTGGTAAGTCAAACTGGTGATTCAAGCTGATAAGTCAAGCAAATCTGTGCGATGAATGCGCCATCACGGCATGGATTTCACCGGTCGCTGGCTGGATAAGCGCCCAATGTTCCCGTAGTGATCTAGCCTCTCGGCACACGAGATAAACCCGACATGACCTTAGACAAATATCGTCTCCGCTCCGACTTTTTGGGTACCCAGGTGATCACGCGCAGCTCTGGCCAGCGCCTTGGCATCGTCAGCCAGGTTTGGGTGGATGTGGATCAGCGCGAGGTGGTAGCGGTGGGTCTGCGGGAAAACATCATGTCTAGCCTGGTTTCGGCCCCGCTGCAAATTATGCCCCTCAGCAGCATTCGCCAAATCGGCGATGTGATTTTGGTGGATGACGACACCGCCCTCGATGACGAGGTCAATATTGCACCCTACAGCACCTTGGTCAATTGCGAGGTCATCACCGAAGCGGGTGAACCCCTAGGGCGGGTGCGCGGGTTCAAGTTTGATGTCACCAATGGCCGCCTCGAAACCGTGGTGGTCGCCTCCTTTGGCTTGCCCCAAATTCCCGATCAGGTGATCAGCACCTACGAGCTCTCCATGGATGAAGTGGTGAGCAGCGGCCCAGATCGGCTGATTGTGTTTGAAGGGGCCGAAGAAAAGATGGTGCAACTCAGCGTTGGTCTCCTAGAACGCCTGGGCATCGGTAGCGCCCCCTGGGAGCGCACCAGCGACAGCGAATACATCATGCCCGTTTCCACGGCCAACCAACTGCCCTCCGGTGTACAGGCTCCCGCCGACTTTTCCAAGGCCCGTACCCCCGCTGCCGAGGAGCGCTGGAGCGATGACGATTGGGGCGAGCCGGATCTGGTGGAGGAGCCCGTAGCCCGCGCCCAAGCCGCCGAGACCTACCAAGCCGCCAGCCTGACCCCAGACAGCAATTGGGGAGAAGAGCCTGCCAGCCCCCCCGCCTATGGCGTGCAGGATGCCGATTACCAAGTCGTCAACGAAGAACCTTGGTCTGAAGGAACCGACGCAGAACCCTACACCCCCACCCCCATCAATATTCCCCAGAAGAAAAAAGTCACCGAGTACGAAGAAGAACTCGATTACTAGATCGGTCTCATCCCTAGCCCCACGGTCTGGAGCCCCTAGACGATGCCCTTCCCACCCTGGACAGCGCGACGAATTCCTGTGGTGGCTGTGCTATGCGCCTTGGTGTTTATTCTCTATGGGGCCAGCCCCAGCCCTGGGATCAGCGTGTCTTGTCAGGCTCCCCAAGCGGAGGATCTCGCCCCTCACTGCCAGGTGCAGCGGAGCCGTAGACTAGGCTGGCTTCCTAAGCAAACGGCAGACTTCACCTGGGTTGACTTTTCCCTCACCTCTAGCCTGTGCGACAACGATCCGCGAGGGGGCGTCCGGTTTTGCCACCGTCTCACCCTGATCGGGACAGATCAAGAGGTGACCTTACCAGACCTGCGCACCCCCCTGCCCGCCGCTGGGGTAACCCAACAGTTGACCCGCTTTATGGCTGGACAGGAGCATAGCGACCTAACCTGGAGCCAATCCCAGACTGGGCGAGACCATCTAACCACCTTCGGCCTTGCCCTGTTGCTGAGCCTCACCGCCTGGGGGTTCGGCTTTTGGCGCTGGCCTGTCTCTTCTGCCTTGCCCATGGATGGAATTGAGGATCTCAGCCTCGCAAAGAAGTCTAAGAAAGGTTAACGCCAACCTCATAGCTAGGTGAGGTTGGCACGAGAGAACAAGGGACTCAGCTTGTGCTTAACCTGTCAAGCCATCAAGTCGGAATTCGTTACAAAAATTTTTATTTCCCAGAACTTTCCCCAGAGCTTTCCCCAGATTTTCCACAAAAAAACTGGAGTTTTCCACAGAAATAAACGAAGTCCCAGGCTTTAGGGAGAACCTGTGGAAAACCTAAGGTTAGGGTCTGCGGGAGAACTATTTGGCCCTATCGGGCAGGTCTGGCCAGAGGGAGGAGAGTAAAAACCTGATTCTCTCGTTATTGAGGTGAGGACTTAGCGCAAGTTTGGCTTCTGTGCAAGATTGACAGGCCCGGAGGAGTTGGGCAGAATGATGCGACTGGAAACACCATGTGCCCCAACGCCGTAGCCCGATTTTGCCCGTAGTTTCGTGGGTCAGAGTCGAAAGTGAGGCCCTCGCGTTGGTGAGGCACTGTTTTGCTGTGCCTAGACGCAAATCCTAGATCGCGTGTGTCCGCACAGTTAAAACCAAGTTGAGCCCGAAGGCTCAGCCCCAGTTCCCCTCTCCTGTTCGCCACAGTTCATTCACCTTGCCCTGAGGAGGTAACCGCCTGTGATCCCCAAGTCCACCACCGAAACTCGTGTTAGCCTACTGGCCGAAATTCCCGAAGAACTCCATGAAGCCCTTCAGACCTACCTGGCTAGCCATGCAAACTGGAGCCAGCATCGCGTTTTTTGTGCGGCGCTGTCTTTGTTTTTGATGCAAAACGGCCACTGTGATCGCGAAGTCAACCGGATTTATCTAGACTCCCTGTTTGACTACGCCAGCTAACGGCTGAACCTAGACGTTTAACCACCACAAACCCGCCTTTTTCGATTGCGTCGAGGGGCGGGTTTTTCGTATTAGCGCTTGTCCTCAATCGACCCAGCCAATATCGGCATCGGAGATCATCGGGTTCGGTTGCTCCGTCTGGGACGTGTAGGTGGGAACACCACGGATGTAACCCGGTTGGGCTGGCCTAGTGATGGGCTGGCGGGGCACAATGTCTCCCCCAGAGCGACGGAGTGGGGCGGGGCTGCTAGGGGCAGGGGCGACGGGGGCAGGGGCGGGGGCAGAGAGCTTTAAAATCGTGGCCTTAGCTTCTGCGAGCGCTTCCTCCGTTTGCTGAAGAGCGGCGGTTTGAGCCTTGAGATCGGCCTGGGCTTGGTCAAGGCTGTCCGTGAGCTCAAAAAGGCGGGTTTGCTGGGCGGCGAGATCTTGCTGAAGCCCCTGCACCATTTTTTCGAGGTCCGCCTTTTCCTGCTGAACGGCGGCTAGGGTGGCCTCTAGTTCCGCTGAAGCAGTTCCGTTAGGAGTGGTAATGCGGGGGGACGCATCGGCGCTTCCTGCCGCTGGGGTTGCCGCTGGGGTTGCCGCACTGGGCTGATCGCTGGGCGAATCACTGGGCTTGGGCTGGACGGTGGTTTGCGATTGAGCCGTAGATCGTCCGGCACTTTTAGCGGGGGTAGCCTTGGGAGTCTTGGCGCGGCTGCTAGCGGTCTTACGGCGGCTCTGAATGGACTGACGGGCCGTTTCTCCCCCAGGGGCCGGAGCGGCTTCGCTAGACGCATCCGATGGCGCAGGAGCCTCCCCCGGCGTGTCGGCCTTACTGGCTTCTTCTTTTAACAGGTCGGAGAGGCTTTTCTTGGTCATGGTCTTTTCCAGAGGGTTACTTCCAGTCTCGCTGTATTTCTTCCGCCACTCGGTGGTAGTCTGACCGGGCTTCTTGGGCATTTTTGCCCCGCCACTGCAACACGGGCACCCCGTCTAGGGCGGCGCGTTCGTGGGCCTTGTAGGTGCGGATAAAGGCATTGCAGGCCGGGATATTCAGTTCCAGCAGCGTGTTTTGGGCCTCTAGAGCCTCGGCCAAGCTGCGGGAATCTACTTTTGTCAACAATACTCGATGGGCTACCCCCCTAGGGGTGACTGCTTCATTGACTGTAGTAATTAGGGCGGCTAAATCCATGGGGGCGGGGGGCGTGGGCAGCAGAATATAGTCGGCCACCGGAATCACCACCGCCAAGGCCGCTGAATTCAAGGCGGGGGGCGTATCCACAATCACCAGGTCGTACTGGCGCAGGTTGGGCAACTCGCTGAGGTGGTTTGGATCCTTCGCCTGGGTGACGTCAAACCCTAGGGCGTTGGGGCTGCGGTTTGTCCACCACAGGGCAGACCCTTGGGGATCGGCATCCACCAACAGCACTGACTGGGTTTCGGCATAGATGGCCGCTAGGTTCACGGCGGTGGTGGTTTTGCCGACGCCTCCCTTGCCATTCAAAACGACCAGAATAATTGTGCGTTTTGGGGATTTGGCCTTGGCCAATGGGGTGTCCTCCTGGGGCGGCGTCTAACGAACAAACTGGATGGAATAGTAGTCTATGTGGGGATTTTCGGCTAGGGGAAAGCCTAGCGGGCATGAACAGCGCTACGGACTCTCTGCCGTGGCCCTACGCTCAATATCGGGAACCAACGCCGTCGGAAAAATGCGTTCTAGTTGGGCCGGATCATCGAGGATGTCTGACCGGGAAACCAGGTTGAGAATTGTGAACTCATCGTCAGACAAAGCGGCAATGCGTGCCGCACCCTCTGCCACAACCTGGCCCTGCTGGCGGGCCACGAACCAAACGTAGTATTTGGGCACCGCCACCCCCACCTGGGTTGGGATATCGCGCAGGAGGGCATACTCAACCCTGAGATCAGCCCCTAGGCTGGGGGCGAGGTAGTTGTTTAGGGCCTCCGCTAGGGCGGCATTTTGGGCCATGGGGGAAGAGGATGCTGACGCCTCAGGGCTCCCCGCCCCACCGGGTGAGGCTTGGGGTTGCACACAGCCGCCTGCTAAACCGATGATCAAAACCCCAGCCCAGGCGACAACGTTATTCACGACACAGTATCCCAAAATTCCATCTTGTCACGGCACTGGGATCAGCTTCAACCGACTATCTAGCCCCAATAACCCCTGCCCCCAATAAAACGGACTGCATTCCCAAGGAATACAGTCCGCAGAGGGGAGCTATGGAAGAACCCAAGGATGGCCTAGATTGGGCAGAATCGTCTCAACCTAGGTATGCTTAAGGTTTACGTAACCGTACCTAACGATCTGGCTTTAGCAATCGTAGTAGAGGGCCAGTTCGTAGGGGTGGGGACGCAGGCGCATGGGGTTGACTTCGTTGTCGAGCTTGTACTCGATCCAGTTGCTGATGAAGTCCTCGGTGAACACGCCGGTGCTGGTGAGGAACTCGTGATCCGCTTCCAGGGCCTTCAGGGCATCCAGCAGAGAGCCGGGGGTGGAAGGAATCTTGGCCAGTTCCTCAGGGCTGAGGTCGTAGATGTCCACATCCAGAGGATCGCCGGGATCAATCTGGTTCTTGATGCCGTCGAGGCCCGCACAGAGCATGGCGGCAAAGGCCAGGTAGGGGTTAGAGGTGGCATCGGGGCAGCGGAACTCCAGACGCTTGGCCTTGGGGTTGTCGCCGGAGAGGGGAATCCGCACGGACGCGGAACGGTTGCCCTGGGAGTAGGCTAGGTTCACCGGAGCCTCGAAACCGGGCACCAGCCGCTTGTAGGAGTTGGTGGTGGGGTTGGTCAGGGCCAGCAGAGCGGGGGCGTGCTTGAGGATACCGCCGATGTACCACAGAGCCATCTGGCTGAGGCCAGCGTAGCGATCCCCAGCAAACAGGGGCTGGCCGTCGTTCCAGATCGACTGGTGGGTGTGCATCCCAGAGCCGTTGTCGTTGAACAGAGGCTTGGGCATGAAGGTAACGGTTTTCCCGTACTTCTTCGCCACGTTCTTGATGCAGTACTTGTAGATCATCAGCCAGTCGGCGGCTTCCACTAGCCGACCGAAGCGGATACCCAGCTCACACTGACCCCCGGTAGCCACTTCGTGGTGGTGCTTCTCGATGGGCACACCCAACTTGGCCATGGTCAGCAGCATTTCGCTACGCATATCCTGGGAGGTATCGGTGGGAGCCACGGGGAAGTAGCCCTCCTTGTAGCGAGGCTTGTAGGCGAGGTTGCCACCTTCTTCGACGCGACCCGAGTTCCAACGGCCTTCCACGCTGTCTACGTAGTAGTAGGCGGAGTGCTCGTTTTGGTCGAAGCGCACGTCGTCGAAGATGAAGAATTCCGCTTCGGGGCCAAAGAAGGCGGTGTCGCCTAGGCCCGTAGACTTCATGTATTCGATAGCCTTGGTGGCAATGGCGCGGGGGCAGCGGGAATACAGTTCCCCGGTGCGAGGCTCTTTGATGGTGCAGATCATGCTCAAGGTTTTGTGTTCCATGAACGGATCGATCCACGCCGTGTTGGGATCGGGCACCATCATCATGTCGGATTCGTTAATGGCCTTCCAGCCCCGGATGCTGGAACCATCGAAGGCGACCCCCTCATTGAAGCTGCCCTCATCGATCTGGCTCTTGTGCAGGGTGAGGTGCTGCCAGATACCCGGCATATCGATGAATTTCAGGTCGATTAACTCAATCCCTTCATCCTCAATCCATTTCAGGATGTCTGCTGGGGTTGCCATGAACTACTCCTTAACCTCTAAAAGCGTTGCAATCATTAGTAAATCAATACCGCGAGCCCTTCGGTGAGGCTTAGTGGTGGTAGATCAACCCGGTATCCCTTACGGCACATCGTCGGGCTGCGCTCAACCTACCCCAGAACGCGAACTTCTTATGGCTGAGCCAAAGCACACCACGTTGCAGGGCTACCGCCACAGCATTGATTTGTCTGACCCATCCTATGAATAGGGGTTCGCTAATTTTGTATCAGGCACTACCTTTTGTCATGAGATGGCAACAAATAAAACCTTCCTTATTCCAGCCATTGAGACCCCAGGGCCAAAATTGGGATGAATCGTTACGATGTGCATCCACGCTGATTGATGAATCTTGTTAATGCCCTTACCTCTGGGGCAACCTAGCCCTGCCCGACGAGCCCGTTCATCGCGAAATATGTGATTTTGTAACAATTCCCTCATAAAGAGGCTTCCTGAACGGGCTGGGGTCACTTGGGGGATAAACCCCCGTGGTAAACTTTCACGAGAATCAGACTTGGCTGGGTGTGATAAATGTCCCTTGCCCTAGGTCTGAACACGTTTGAGAAAAGCTGTTTGTCCAGTGAGAGTTGGGAGATAGAATCCATGCGGGATGCCGTAACCACGCTGATCAAGACCTATGACGACACAGGGCGTTACCTCGACCGGGATGCCCTCAGCTCCATTAAGTCCTACTTTGACAGCGGCCTTGACCGGATTAAGGCGGCAGCCGTCATTAGCGCCAACGCCTCGGAAATTGTAAAGGCCGCTGGTTCTGCCCTGTTTGCCCAGGTGCCCGAACTGATTCGCCCCGGTGGCAACGCCTACACCACCCGTCGCTATGCCGCTTGCCTGCGCGATATGGATTACTACCTGCGCTACGGCAGCTATGCCCTCGTCGCTGGGGATTCTGACCTGCTGGATGAGCGGGTGCTGGCGGGTCTGCGGGAAACCTACAACTCCCTAGGCGTACCCATTGGCCCAACCGTGGTTGGCATTCAAATCATGAAAGATCTGGTGAAGGCCAAGGTGGCCGAAGCGGGCGTGGCCGATCCCAGCGTGGTGGATGCCCCCTTCGACTATATGTGCCGGGAATTCAGCGAACTGAGCGTCTAGGAATAGCCTCAGCAAGACTGCGCTCTTTCAGGACAAGGGCATGGCCTGTCGGTGGACGGTCATGCCTTTTGTATTATTTGTGCTCGATGCCCTTTCCCCGCAAAACCGGACAAATGGGCTTAGGCCAATCCAGGGTGGGGATCAACCGCTACCCTATCGCCCCCGCTGGTAGTCTTCGATGGCGTTGAGCAAATCCGCCTGACTGCCTGTGGGAATGAGATCCGCTAGGGCCATAGTCTTTTTGCCGCCGCCTAGGGTCACGGAAATATTAGCCAAGACGCTGGTGAGGGATGCTTCGGTGAAGGTGCCATCGTCAATTAGGGGATAGAGGGCTTCGGCGAGGGTGGTGTGTAGTTTGGCGTCGCCCAGATACAAATGCCACTTGGCCACATCAATGTAGGCACGGTCGCCAATGGCGGCGGCAAGTTCTTCAATGGCTCGACTGGTGCCAGCGCTCATGGTTAAGCCTCTCCTTGATCGGTGGATTCTACGGGGGATAGGGGGGCGGGGGAGTAGTCTGCAATGGCAAAGATATAGATGCCGTTGCCAATCAGCAAGGGGAGCCACGCTAGGGTAAACCACTGCACCCAGGGCACCCAGGCCGGATTGAGGGTGTGGAAGAACCACAGACCAGAGTTAACGGCGATGAAGGCCGCCACATGCACCGCAAAGTTGATGCGGTCTTCGAGGCGACGGTAGGCGGGATCTTCGCGGGTGGGCTTACGGGGCCAACGGGGCGGCATAGGACAAGGCGATCAAGAATAACGTTTCTATTCTAACGGGTGGGCGTCCATGCTCCACTGGCGCAGATAGTCGTCAATGGCCATGGCGACTGCGGTTTGCACATTGAGGGAATTCACCAGGCCATACTGGGGAATCATTAAGGTTTGGTCGCACTGGGCAAGCGGAGCACCTATGCACCCCGATTATCCCGCCTGGGCAATAGCCCGAACGGCAGCAATGAGGTGGTCGACCTGTTCTAGCGTGATCCAGTAGTGGGTGACGGCACGTAGGGTGCGGTGGTGGTAGCCTCCGAGATGAAGGCCGTAGTCTTGTTTGAGGCGGTTTACCAGGTCGGTGGGGGAAAGGGCGAGGTCATTCGCAAGGTTGAAAAAGACCATATTAGTTTCCACCTGGGCGGGGTTGATGAGGATGCCTGGGATGGTCGCGAGGCCTTGGGCCAACCGTTGGGCGTTGTCGTGGTCGTCCTGAAGTCGTTGGGTCATGGTTTTGAGGGCGATCAATCCAGCGGCGGCAAGTATCCCGGCCTGCCGCATTCCGCCCCCCAAAAGCTTACGCTGACGACGGGCGATGTGGATGAAGTCTTGGCTACCCACCAGCACCGATCCTACGGGCGCACAAAGCCCTTTGCTAAGGCAAACGCTGACGGAATCGACCCATTGGGTAATGGCGGTGGGGGCACAGCCTAGAGCGGTGGAGGCGTTGAACAGTCGGGCACCATCCAGATGAACCCGCAGACTGTGGGCCTTGGCCAGGGCGTGAATCCCCTCGAAATACTCAGGCTCAATCGCTGCACCGTGGTTGCCGCCGGAACTGTTTTCCAGCAGGATCAAGCGACTGGTGGGCAGATGGGGATCATCCTCCCGGATGGCGTGGCGAATTTGGGACAGATTCATCCGTCCCCGGCTATCTGTGGGTAGCGGACGAGGGGTGATGCTGCCCAGCACGGCCATGCCCCCGGCCTCCCAGCAAAAGGTGTGGGCATCTTCCCCCATAATCGCCTCGTCCCCCCGTTGGGTATGGCTGAGGGCGGCGATCAAATTGCCCTGGGTGCCACTGGTCACGAATAGCCCCGCTTCCTTCCCCAACATTTCTGCCGCCAAGTCTTCCAGGGCGGATACCGTGGGATCGTCGCCATATACATCGTCTCCGACCTCCGCCGTTGCCATCGCCGCCCGCATGGCCTCGGTGGGCCAGGTTACCGTATCGGATCGGAAGTCAACAGAAGGGTGAATCGCAGCCATGGCAGCACAATGCTTTTGGCCGCAGCATACTCCGATTTTCCCCGCCAAGGCAAGATTGAGCGGGAGTGGAGCCTAGGGCGGTGCGTCCAGACGAGAGGGAGTTTGTTAGGATGCTGACGGATTGCGGGAGTTTGCCCCGCTGTTCTCTAATGGTTGTCGCAATCGGGAGAAACACGCTATGTTTATCGACTACATCACCCTTATGCTGATTAATATGGTGGCGGGGCTGGTGCTGATGGCCGATTTTGTCTATCGTGGCCTGGACGGAGCCAACCTAAAGCGTTGGATTCCGGGGTTTGGCCTGGTGGGGGGCATTGCCCTAGCGACGGGGCTGCATATGATGTGGACTTGGCCCGTTCCCGGCAGCTTCAATATTTCCTTTGGTGAAACCACCGTGCTGTTTGGCGGGTTGTACCTGGCAACGGCCATTGCCATTGCCCAGGGCTGGGATTTGCTCACCCTCACGGTCTATGCCTTTTTCGCGGGGCTAACCTCTATGGTGGTAGGGGCGCGAATTATTAACCTCGGCCAAACCCAACGGCCCCTCATTGCCGGACTGGGATTTATTCTGACGGGCTTGGGAGGGGTTTTGGCTGCTCCGACGCTGGTCTATTTGCAGGGAAACAAAACTTGGCGCACCGTGGGGGCCGTAGTGCTGCTGCTGGCAGCGGCGATCTGGGCCTTGATTGGCTATATGGCCTACTGGAGCCACCTCTCTGGCTTCAGCGATTGGCAACCCCCAGTGATGCGATAGGGCCGACCTGCGAACCTGTCCTTCGAGAGATCGAGAAACTTGAGGCTGGATTAACCCTTTGGGTAACGTGTATGCCAGGGTGCACCAGTCTGGCCACTCTGAACAGATGGGCGACCTACTCCACCACGAGCCGACCAACCATGCCCTTGGGGCGGTGATTGCCGACGCTGTAATAGTATTCAAATTCACCGACCTGCTCGGCCACAAATTCAACGGTGTTGCAATCATCCCCAGCGGATATGGCGTCGGTGGCGGCATCAAATTCATCCACCACCCAGATGCACCATGGGTGTAGTCGCAACACTTTGTATCCAAAATCACATCCGATGGGTGATCGGGCCGTCCATCAGACACCCGTGTCCAAGACCGCAATCGGTCGTGAATCGCCTCCCAGGTGCCGCCTTTCACCCAGCCTTAATAGTACGTGCAGACACGGGAAGTAGCTTGGTAGGTCTTGCCAACTGATACCAAATCCGACTTGTTTGCCCCCGGTATCAGCGGGCGAGGAGACCTCGCCCC
>JBBAWV010000042.1:0-34963 GCA_040396995.1 Nodosilinea sp.
GAAGCCGTGGTGGCCGAGGCCAAAGCGGTGGGGCTGCGCTGGGTGGAAACCGTGGCCATGCCTGCCAATAATCTATCGGTTGTGTTTCGGGCCTGATCATGGGTTAGGGATTGAGACTCCAAGCGGTCACCGATGCCACGAGATCCCCAAATATCGGTAGGATCAGGGGGATATTCGGATAGCGCCATGACGACCTCCCCCAGCAGCCTCACCACCTTTGACCCTAGCGGTGTTGGCCTAGACAACGGCAACCTCTACGGCCTGCCCTGCACCTACGAAGAGGCCAGTATCCTTGTGTTTGGGATGCCCTGGGAAGCGACGGTGTCCTACCACGAGGGCACCGCTCAGGGGCCACAGCGAATCCTGGAAGCGTCTCCCCAACTCGACCTCTACGACCTGGACAACCCGGAGGGCTGGCGACAGGGCATCTTTATGCCCCCCATTCCCCAGCATTTGTCCCAGATCAACAGCCAAACGCGGGAGGTGGCCCAGCGGGTGATTCAGGCCACGGAAAAGGGCATTGATATTGCCAGCCAACCCCTCCTGCAAGACGCCCTCTACCAGGTGAACCACGCCTGCGAACAGATGAACGGTTGGCTCTATGGCCAAACCTGCCAAGCCCTCGACCAGGGCAAACGGGTGGGGGTAATCGGCGGCGACCACAGCGTCCCCCTGGGCTACCTGCGAGCCCTGGCCGAACGTCACCACGAGTTCGGCATCCTCCACATCGATGCCCACGCCGACCTGCGCCAAGCCTACCAGGGGTTCCGCTATTCCCACGCCTCGATTATGTACAACGCCTTGGCCCTGTCCCAGATCCGCCAATTCGTGCAGGTGGGCATTCGAGATGTGTGTCGCGATGAAGTGGCCCTGATTGATCAATCCCAGGGCCGCATTGTCACCTACTACGACGCCACTCTCAAGGACAACCGCTACCAAGGCATGACCTGGCAGGAGCAGTGCGAAACCATGGTGGCTCACCTGCCATCCCAAGTCTATGTCAGCTTCGATGTGGATGGCCTTGACCCCAAGCTGTGCCCCCATACAGGCACCCCGGTTCCGGGCGGGTTGGAGTTGGCAGAGGTGTTTTATTTGCTGCGACAGGTGGTGGGTAGCGGGCGGCAGATCATCGGCTTCGACCTCTCGGAAACCGGGGATGGGGAATGGGACGGCAACGTGGGGGCCAGAATTGTTTATAAACTCTGCTGCCTGATGGGGTTGCGCTAGTCTCCGCCCTGGCAAATCCCGCCGCAATCGATGTCCGGTGGTTTTCGTTCGCCAAAAAAAGGTATACCATGCTAGAAATAACAGCCTACCTTGGTATACCTGTGCTAAATCACCAAGAGATACCCTAGGTAGAGCCTAGTCGAACCGTTTTCCTTCACCCTATTGTTTAAGGGATAGACCCTCGTTCCATGGGCAATTACGACCCTACTCACCGCCAACCCCAGGGCCAGTACCAGACGGCCTGTGGGACGGTGATGGGCGCTGCCCCTCGGAGGATGCGACCTATCCTCCATCTGTCTCAACCTTGTTTTTGCGTCACTCCGAACCTTGTCTGCTAGCGTCCCCCTGCCACCACGTAGCCATGCCGGGGGGCGTTCCGGGAGCCCCCTGCGGTTTCCGGCTGAGTCGATAACACCGCAGTCCCAGTCCTACATTCGCTGGCTCACCGATGAGATGCTGTTTCACTATCAGCGTTGCCATCGGCGGGCCTTTTTAGACATCTATGGCGATCCCAGCCAGCAAGATCCCCCCTCCGACTATTTGTTGAAGCTGCGCCAGGACAGCACCGACCATCGGCATGAGGTCTTGCAAGGCTTTCAGCCCCTGCATCGGCCCCCGTTTAATCCGGGCGACTGGGCCGCTGGAGCTAAGGCCACCCGTGACTTGATGGCCCAAGGCGTAGACGCGATCCACCAGGCTGTATTGACCATGCCCTCTACGGTGGCGGGGGTGCAGTTGGTCAGCCAGCCAGATCTCTTGATAAAACAGCCCGGTTGGTCTTGCTGGGGAGATTGGGTCTATGCCCCCATCGACATTAAGCTGGGCAAAAAGCCAAAGCTAGATTACCAGGTGGTAGCGGCCTACCATGCCTACCTGCTGTCGCGGGTGCAGGGGGTGTGGCCGGAGCACAGTTACTTGGCCCTGCGCGGTGGTCAGCGGTATCCCATCGATTTGGGGCGGCTGGTGCTAAAGCTGCAAGACACCCTCAACCACTGCCTGCAAGACCTCAGAACACCCCAGCCCCCGGAACTCTTTATTTCCCATAGCCGCTGTGATCTCTGCCACTGGTTTGGCCATTGCTATGGCGAAGCCAAGGCCCAGCGCCACCTGTCCCTGCTGCCCGGAGTGACCCCCGCCCGCTACGAGTTTTTGTGCCAGCACCACATTACCACCGTCGCCACCCTCGCCCAAACGCCACCCGCCTACCTGGCCCCCCTCCCCGGCTTTGGCGAACCCGTGGCCGAAAAGCTGGTTCACCAAGCCCAAGCCCTCCTTGACAACCGCGCCATCCCCCGCACCGATGCCCATGCTCCCCACGGCTTCCCCCTCTGGCCAGAGGACTTGCCGGAGGCGGAAATCGAACTCTTCTTTGATATTGAATCCGCCCCCGATCAAAACCTGATTTACCTGCACGGGGTGCTCGTGGTCAATCGCCTCACCGGAGAAGAGACCTTCCATGCCCTGCTAGCGGAAAGCCACGCCGAAGAACGACGGGCCTGGCAGGACTTTCTCGACTTGGTACATACCTACCCCGACTCCCCGGTCTACCACTTCTGCCCCTACGAAGCCCAGACGGTGCGCAAATTGGGTCAACGCTACGGCACCCACAATCGCCACATCGACGCGCTACTCAGCCGCTTTTTTGATATCCACAAGTGCGTGACCGACGGGGTTACCCTGCCCATCGAAAGCTATGCCCTGAAGCACATTGCCCGCTGGATGGGCTTTGACTGGCGCGACGAAGGGGCTAACGGTGCCCAGTCCATCTGTTGGTACAACGCCTGGGCCGCAACCGGAGACCGCACCTATCTCGATGCCATTCTGCGCTACAACGAAGACGACTGCCGCGCTACCTACCATGTCCGGGAGTGGCTGGCCAGATTTGCAGAACCTCACTGGGAACGCCTCTACACTGCCCATGGGTCACGGTAGGGGCGGTGTAGAGGGTGTCCCCCGCCCCGGTGGCCTCGACTGCCCTAGGCTGCAGAATGGCTGGTGGTATGGACGACATCCTGGGCGATGGGGAGGGTCATGCGGACGGTGGTTTGCTGCCCCACAAAGCTTTCGATATCGAGTTCGCCACCATAGAGGGCCATGGTGAGTTTGGCGATGGCAAGGCCCAGGCCATTGCCGGGACGCTCGTAGATCTGGCGCTGGAACTGCATATAGGCTCCAATGGCGCGAACTTGATCCGCATCCATCCCTCGGCCTTGGTCAATCACAAAAAGATGCAGATGGGCTTCTTGAATGCGGCTAATCACCTTAACAGGGTTCCCGGCGGGGGAAAACTTAAAGGCGTTGTCCACAATTTCCTGTACCGCTTTTTTCAGTCGCCAGTCGGAAATGGCAACGTAGGCGTCCTCCAGTTCAAGCTGAAGATCGGCCTGACGGTTGACCTCCTTGGCCTTTTGCAGGGCGGCGGCTTTGATGATGGGGGTGGTGAGGCAGGGTTCGGTGCGCTGCCGCAGTTTCTCGACGGTTTCGGGATTGGCGGTAACCAGTTCCAGATCGGCGTAGGTAATGAAGTTTTGAATGAGGGAATAGAGTTTATTCCCGGAGATTTCAATGGCATCCAGCAGTTCTTCAACTTCCTCCTTATCCATGGTGCTGTAGCCCGTACGCAGCAAGTGTGCGCCGTTAATAATGCCGACTAGGGGCGTGTTGAGCTCGTAGGGCAGGGCATAGGAAATGGTGTCCCGCAGCTTATCCACCTGGCGCTGGGTTTGCTGATGCTGGTTCTCTTGGCGGGCCAAACGAGCGGCAATGGCCTGACGCAGCTCGTCGGGGGTGAAGGGCTTGGTCAGGTAGTCGTCGGCTCCGAGGGCCATGCCCTGGCGCAGGTCGGCCCGGTCGGCCTTGGCGGTTAGAAAGATAAAGGGAATAGCAGCGGTCTCTTCAGATTCGCGCAGGGCGGTGAGCACCGCATAGCCATCCATCTGGGGCATCATGATGTCGCAGATGATCAGGTCGGGGCTTTCCTCCTTAGCTAGGGCCAAGCCCTCGGCTCCGTCGGAAGCGGTGATCGTATAGAACTCTTCTAGGCTCAAGATGTCGTAAATATTGTCTTGAACCTGGAGATCATCTTCGATAACTAAAATCTTTTTCATGGTAACCGTCGTCCTTGGTCGGAACACTACAGAGGATTGAGAGCGATTGTTCTTGCTAAGTCGAGCATGGTTGAACGTTGTGGAGCGTTGGGCGTAGATGGGGGCCACCGCCAGGAACAGCGCGACCCAAGCACCGAGATGGATAGGGAAAAGACGGCCAGCCCCACTACCGAAAAGACTGTCGCAAAGACGGTTGGGTGGCCGATGGGGTTGCCGCATAGCCCTGTTCAAAGGCTTCGGCGGTGAGCGGTGGGCTGTACCAGTAACCCTGGACAATGTCGCACTCAAGGGACTGCAAACAGGCCAGGTCTGCTTCGGCTTCCACCCCTTCGGCCACCACCTTCAGCCCCAGATCATGGGCCATTTTAATCATGGCTGCGACCAGGGCCTGGTTTTTAGGGCGAGAGGCCAAATGATGCACAAAGCACCGATCAATTTTGAGGGTACTCAGGGCAAACTGGCTGAGGTATTGAAACGAAGAATAGCCCACCCCAAAATCATCAATGGCAATGTGAATGCCGCTGTCCTTCAGATCTTGGAGGAGGTGCTGGACCAAACTGGTATCCTGCATCAGCACCGTTTCGGTAATTTCCAACTCCAGACGATGGGGAGGGAGCCCTGTCTGAGCCAGCACCTGCGTGATGGTTGTCAGCAGGTTGGGGGCCGCAAACTGCCGGGGGGAAAGGTTTACGGAGATCAGGGCCGCATCGGGGTAGTGGGGCCACCGCTGAACCTGTTCACAGGCGGTGCGTAAAACCCATTCTCCTAGGGGCACGATGAGGTCTGTGGCCTCAGCAATGGGGATAAAGTGGGCCGGAGAAATCGCACCCCGCACCGGATGGAACCACCGCATCAGCGCTTCGGCCCCCGCCAGGGTTTGAGTTTTGAGGTCGATCTGGGGCTGGTAGTAGACCTGGATCTCTTGGCGGTCTAGGGCGTGGTGGAGGTCAGCCTCAATGGCGAAGCGATACTTCACCTGTTGATGCAGATCAGTGGAGTAGAAACTAACGGGGCGATCCCCCTGTTCTGGCAGACCCGTCGCGGCCATTTCCGCCTCCAGCAGTAGGGTATCGAGGCTGACCCCATCCTGGGGATAGATTGCCACCCCAATTTTGGGGATGAGAAAGAGGTTGTGATCCTCCAGGGTGATAGGGGTGTCGAACACCTGGGCCACCGCCTTAGCCCAGGCCTGGGCCTGGGATAGGGTAGGCCTGGGCCCCATCACCATGGCGAACTGGTGATCGCTGATGTAGGCCATACTGCCGCCCTGGGAAGCGGTGGTCAACCGTTGGCCAAGCTGCTGCACCAGGGCCACACTGAGATCGGATCCGAGGGCCGCTCGAATGGAGGCCAACTGGTCAAAGGTGAAATAGAGCAGGGAAAGATGCTGCTGCGACCCCCGAATGCGGGTGATGAGGGTTTGAAAGCAGGCGGCGAGGGCCACCCGGTTAGGCAACCCCGTGAGGGCATCGTGGGCACGATGAAATTCCAGCTCGGTGGACAGGTGGTGGATTTGGTTCTGGTAAAGCTGGGTTTGGGCCGTGGTTTTCTTCAGCCGCGCCCGCACCGATTCCAGCACCTCCTGGGGGGTAAAGGGCTTGGTGAGGTAGTCGTCCGCCCCTAGGGTCATGCCCTGGCGGAGGCTGGCCCGGTCGGCCTTGGCCGTAAGGAAAATAAACGGAATCGCCTCGGTTTGGGGAGCCTCCCGTAGGGCGGTAATCACGTCATAGCCGTCTCCGTAGGGCATCATAATGTCGCAAATGATCAAATCCGGTAGGGCTTGCTGCGCCAGTTGAATCCCCACCAGGCCATCGGTGGCGGCCAAGGTCTCAAACCCCTCTAGGCTCAGAATATCCTCCAGATTTTCCCGGATAAAGGGTTCATCTTCAATAATCAGAATTTTTGTCATGGAGCCTCTAGGGCGTTACCAAACGATACAAACACTGATCCGTCTCCCGGATTAAATGAGCTTAAATTGGCTTAGAAGTTTAAGGTTTTTGGGAGAAATGAGGTCTTGCAGTTGAGACATCTGGTTTAGCATCATAATTTCCCGCGAACATTCTTCCCTGAGAATCTTCAGGTAGCGATTCCGCACCGCCTCATCCTCGCTGGTAGACAACAATTGAATGGCAATGTTGATGTTGGAAAGGGGATCGCGCAATTCCACAATCACCTTGCGGAGAAAGTCCTCCTGGGTTTCAATCAGGGTTTGCTGTTCCCGCACCTCTCGCTGATACTTCAAGGCCCGCTCCCGCTCCTGATTGTATTTTTCCATCATCACGGCCTGCTTTTGCAAGCGAACGGCAACGGCTTTTCTCAGTTCTAGGGGGGTAAAGGGCTTGGTTAAGTAGTCATCGGCCCCCGATTCCATCCCCTGGCGCAGATCCACCACTTCGGCCTTGGCGGTTAAAAAGATAAAGGGGATGGTGGCCGTGGTGGGATCCTGCCGCAGTTGTTCTAGCACCCCGTAGCCATCCAGTTCGGGCATCATAATATCGCAGATAATCAAGTTGGGTTGCTCAGCCCGCGCCATCAGCACTCCCAACAAGCCGTTATCCGCTGCAATTACCTTGAACCCTTCCAGTTCGAGGATATCAATGACATTATCCTGAACCCCTTTTTCGTCCTCAATTACCAGAATTTTAGTCATTGTTAGCCTCGTAAAATACGGTGCAGAAAGTACGGTGCGGGTCAGTCTTAATCTCAGCCCATCTCTAAGTTGCCCGATATTGACGGAAAATATGCAGCGCAAACTTAAAGGTTTATGACACCCCGTCTCTGACCATGGGCGATCCGCCTATGCCTATTGTCTGGGGCACTGGCTGCTTTGCCATCCTCACCTTTTCCCAGCCGTTCGCTACCACGGCCTAGGTATAATCGTCGGTAAAGGGAGGGAGACTTCCGTGATACGGAAAGGCGCGGGGCAAAATCGGGGCTCTAGACGGGCCAGGGTAACGTTTGGGTTACAAATAACCCCAGCATTCAGCGTATCTACTCAGACTACGGAGGGCGCTACGGAGTCCGGTTGTTCACAAGTTGTTACGTTGGGCACGAGGGGCCAAGGCCAGGGACAAAAAACGATTTAGGGTCGATGGGATGCCGTCCGGAAGCCAATTTCATCACTGACACAGGCCACCCGAAATTTCCTGGGCCAGATTGAGGATGCTGATAGAACAGATGACCACGGCGCAATTTTCGCCGGGATGGTTCTCCTTTCGGTGTCGTTGCTAGGATTGGGTATCTATGAAGACTGCATCTACTGGCTGTACTATGGCGGCATTTTCCCCAGGGGCACCCCCTCCCTCCCCTACATCCCCTGAGCCAGCGGGCGGGGATGTAGGGACGTTGACCGAAGCCATTGACCACCTCTTTGCGGAGCGCCTCGGTCGTCGGCCCGGTGGGCTAGGGGGCGTGGCGGCGCGGCTGGCAGCGGAGGTGGATCGCATTTGCTACCGCAGCGACCGCATTCAGGCATCTGGGGATGTGCACCATTGGCAGCAGGCCTTGGTGCGCCACCGGGTCGATAAATGTTTGGCCTACTACGAGGCGGGATCTCACCAGGGGCGGGTGGATCTCCACAGCAGCCTTAGCGCCATCGTCTACCGCCATGTGGCCCCGAAAGAAAGCTACCTCAGCTTCCAGGGTCGCTACGCCCTGATTGAAGACTTCATGCAAACCTTTTATATCGAGGTGCTGAATGCCTTTCGGCGGGAACACCATCTGCCCAACACCTACACGCCGCGCACCCAGTTGGAACTGGCGGAATACATGGCCTTTAGTGAGCAGTATGCCAAACGCCGCATTGCCCTACCCGGTCGCCAGAGCCAGCAGTTAATTGTGCTCCGCGCCCAAGCCTTTAGCCGTCGTCAGCCTGCCGAAACCGCCGTGGATATGGGCCTGGTGAGCGAGGGAGCAAAGTTGGAGGAGGCGGAAACCTACGCCCGCAGTTCCGTGGTGCAGCAGGTGCGCGAAAAACTCAAAACCGACGCCTACGATCCGGGGGAAGCCGTCATGCGGGATCGGGTGATTAACGCCCTGGTGGACTACTTTAAGGCCCAAAACCAGACGGACTGCATCGATTATTTGGTGCTGAAACTGGAGGACTGTTCCGCCGCCGAAATTGACGAGATCCTGGGCCTTTCCCCCCGCCAGCGAGACTATCTACAGCAGCGGTTTAAGTACCACGTCGAAAAATTTTCCCAGCAGCATGAGTGGGATTTGGTACACCAGTGGCTTGGGGCTAACCTGGAGGACAGCCTAGGGATGACGCCGGATCAATGGCAGGGCTTTTTGGCCAGTCTGCCCGTCGATCAACGGCGGTTAATCGACCTCAAACGCCGCCAAGACCAAGCCGATGATGCTGCCCTGGCCCAAGCCCTAGGCTGGACGCCCAAAAAAGTACACCGCACCTGGAGCAAATTGCTCAAGGGAGCCTGGGACTATCGCAACCAAGGAACGCGGGCGGAGGATAAACCCTAGGTGGGCGGCGATCCGATGCCCCTAGGCCGAAACCTGGGCATCCCCGCCACCCTCAGGGGGCTCGAACTTGTAGCCCACCCCCCGCACCGTTTGGATGAGGGCGGGCTCATTGGTATCCTTCTCAATTTTTTTGCGGATTTGGCCCACATGGACATCGACCACCCGCTGGTCGCCCACATAGTCGTAGTCCCACACCTTTTGGATCAATTCGGCCCGTCGCCACACCCGACCCGGATGGCTGGCCAAAAAGTGCAACAGGTCAAACTCTAGGGCGGTAAGGGGCACCATCTCATCCCGCAGCATCACCTCCCGCCGCACTGGGTCTATCACCAGGCGATTAAAGGTGAGACACTGCTGTTCGGCATTGGTGACCGGACGTTGGCGCTTGAGGATGGCCCCCACCCGCACCTCCAATTCCAGCAGGCTAAAGGGCTTGGTGAGGTAGTCGTCGGCCCCCTCCGAAAACCCACGAATTTTGTCCGCTTCGTCGGTGCGACTGGTTAGCATCAGCACAAACACCCCCGTGCGCGACTGCATCTCCTTGCAGAGGTCGTAGCCGTTGGTGTCGGGTAGGTTCACGTCTAGAATGACCAGGTCGGGAGTGAACTGCTCAAACAGCGCCAGGGCCTTTTTACCGTCCTCAGCGGCCTCCATTGCGTAGTTCTGCTTCGCCAAAAAGCGGTAAATCAAGTTGCGAATGGCAGGATCGTCGTCAACAACCAGGATTTTGGCCTCCGCCATGGTTACACCTTTGGTCTAAGTGGGCTGCAAGGATAAAACTTTAGAGGGAACCGCAGGCGATTCCTTTGCCCCCATCCTAGGAAAGGGCAAGATTGCGTAACATTTTTCAAGGGCTTCGCACCATTTCCGCCATTACTGGCCGCATGATTCCCTAGCTTACTAGAGATGTTTGTGAAGATGCCATGCGAATCTCCGTAAAAACCCATGCCCATGCTCCTTTCCTGGGCTAGGCTGCAACGGCAAGGCTGGCCTAGGCGTCGGCTTCCCAGGGTTCCACCACTGTGTTGACCACAATTTCGGCGTTAAGGCTAGCGGCCACGGCACAGTAGCGGCTATGGGACAGTTCGGCGGATCGCGCTAGGGCAGCTTCGGTCACCGCTGGGCCAGCCCCATAGTGGGTCACGGTGATGTGGGTAAAGCGGCGGGGATGGGTGTCAGCTTGGGTGCCCGTCACTTCAATGCGGTAGCGGGCGAGGGGCTGGCGTTTTTTGGCCATAATGTCGATCACATCGTAGGCCGTGCAAGACCCCAAGGCGGCTAGCAACAGATCGGTGGGTTTGGGGCCAATGGCGGGCTGGTCGCCATCCACCAAAATTCGATCCCCGGTTTCGTTTTGCCCCACAAATCGATGGCCACAAAGCTGCTGTAGCACAATAGTCTTGGTCGTCATCCGCTTCCTCCGCCGTCAAGAGACACCTCATTCTTATACCAATCGTCCCTACTGCCAACGCGGCAGTTTCAAGGATGCACGGGGGTAGGGGGGAACCCTCAGCACAAGGCGAATATCAGAGACTCAGTAGATGGCAAAGTTCCTGCACCCCTCACCCCCAGCCCCTCTCCTCGTGGGTGAGGGCTGGCTCGCGGCAAAAGAGTGCGTTTGTGATCTACTGAGACTTATAGATAAGCGGTAGCCACAGGCAGGGGCGTTATACCAAATCCTAATCGAATAACCCCGATTCCCAGCCCAGCAAACCGTAGGGGCGAGGTCTCCTCGCCCGCTGATACCGGGGGCAAACAAGTCGGATTTGGTATTAATTGCCAAAACCGCGAAAATGGCCAGGGAGTAGGTTAATGCCTAGGGCCGACTTTAGCAGGTAGGCGAGGAGGAAAAGCCCGACGCTGACGGCAAGGTTAAAGCCTAGCAGCAGCAGCACCGCCGCCACCCAGTTGACCCAGCGAGTAACTGGAGAAATCACCGGGGGCCGAGCCGAACGCCGTCGATCTTTGCCCACCATGATCACGATGTAGTAGCGGCTGATCAAAAGGTCCATATCTACCCGGAGATCAATCAGCTTTGGAGAGGGCTTGGGCAGGGCGAGATTGACCACACGGCTGACTTCGGCCCATTGGTCGGGGGTGAGGCTATCGCGCACCGATGGGGTGATTTGAGCCAGGTAGTGATCGGGGGTGAGGGGACGCCCCACAGCCTGCGGATCAGGGGATTGACGGCGATTCTCCGCCGAAGACTGGGGTTGATGGGGCATTTGCTTGACCTCTGAACCTCGTGTTCTCTGAATCGCTACGCTTTCCTGATGCCTGATCCCTGACCGTCACTTCTCCCAATGGGCTTTTCCTAGCTGCCCCATGTCATCCCTTGGGCTAGCGATCCCTCGCCTGCGATCCCAACCCCTAGCCCAAGAGCCACCCAGCTTGGTAGATCCAACGCCCCCCTTGCATCGCCAAAAGCATCATCCCCAGGGTGATTCCCCATGCCCACCGGCGGTCGCGGGGAGGACGTTGCCGTAGGTCGCTCCCCTGCTTCGCCACTAGACAGACATAGCCTAACGCCGCCGCCCAGAGAACCATGAGGGTCAATGCCCAGTACTTGTAGTGCAGATTTGTGGGCCAAAATTCGGGGAAATAATCTAGGGCAACCAACGCCGCCACCCCCATGGAACAAAAGACACTGGCCGGAATCACCCCCCCCATGCCCACACCCAGCAGGTACACCAAAATGAGGGCGAGGCCAAGGATTGTCCCCCAGGGCAGCGCTAAGGCCGCCAGCCACCACCCCCAAAACACCATCCCCACAACCAGCAACAGCAAAATCCAGGGATGACCTAGGCGATGGGATACAGAAACCGGGAGCGACATGGGAACAGATCGATGGAGGGTAAGCCAGAGAAGCAAGACCCTGGAGTTTCATTTTACCCTAGTCTACTCAGTAGCCTTCCGCTTGGGAGGTAGATATTGATACCTGTCTGGCGATAGATACGGGGTTGCTCTGAAAACCGTGGGGATAGCGGGGGCCATCGCAGAGGCAGGGGCAGGGTGTGATACCCTATGCGCTAATCAGCATGAGGAGGGCAACAGAATGACCGCGATTACCGTGGGCCTAGTGTTTGGTGGCTGCTCTGGGGAGCATGAGGTCTCGATTCGGTCGGCCCAGGCCATTGCACGGGGGCTAAGCAGCGGGGCTAATGGCGAAAAATATCAGATCCTGCCCGTCTACATTCGCAAGGATGGGGTGTGGCTGGCGGGGGCCGAGGCCGCTGAGGTGTTGGCCGCTGGGGTGCCGCTCACCGATCTGCCGGAACCCGACACCCTCAGCCCGCTGCAACGGTTACCCCACATGGATGCCGTGGACGAGATCGACCTCTGGTTTCCGGTGCTCCATGGCCCCAACGGCGAAGATGGCACCGTGCAAGGGCTGTTCACCCTCATGCAGCGGCCCTGGGTGGGCTCTGGAGTGCTGGGTTCGGCGGTGGGGATGGACAAAATTGCCATGAAAAACGCCTTTGCCCAGGCGGGCCTGCCCCAGGTGAAATACCTGGCGGTGAACCGTAGCGAGGTGTGGTCGAATCCCTGCGTCTTCCCCAAACTCTGCGACCGCATTGAGGCAGAACTGGGCTATCCCTGCTTTGTCAAACCCGCCAACCTGGGCTCTTCCGTGGGCATTGCCAAGGCCAACAACCGCCGTGAACTGGAAGCCGCCCTCGACAGTGCCGCCAGCTACGACCGACGGCTGATTGTCGAAGCTGGAGTGATTGCCCGCGAGGTGGAATGTGCGGTGCTGGGCAACGACACCCCACGGGCCTCGGTGCTGGGGGAAATCAGCTTCCAAAGCGACTTCTACGACTACGAAACCAAATACACCAGCGGCCAAGCCGATCTCACCATTCCCTCGCCCCTGCCAGAATCCGTCAGCCAGCGAATCCGCGACATGGCCGTAAAGGCTTTTCAGGCAGTGGATGCGGCAGGACTCTCACGGGTAGACTTTTTCTACGTGGAGGCCACCGGAGAGATTCTCATTAACGAAATCAACACCCTCCCCGGATTCACCGCCACCAGCATGTACCCCATGCTTTGGGAGGCTAGCGGCGTCCCCTTCCCGGAACTCGTAGACACCCTAGTGCAGTTGGCCCTCGAACGCCATGGCCCCATGGTCTAACGAATCGCCCCTAGGGTATTCTTCCAGCTCAGTTCCTTACCCAGCACCCGCAGCGCCTTTTGTTCATCTCCGCTGAATAGGTCGCTGGCCACCAGATCTGCCAACACCTGCTGAGCCAACTGAGCCGCAAACAGCCCCCCCGACCGCAGCAAATGGCTGTAGTAGCTAAACTGCGATTGCCCCGTGGCGCTCCGGTGGAACTGGTAAATGTCCGCCTCGGTCATTTTGTAGACGGCGGTGTTGGCGGGCACCACCACGCGGGGAATGCCGTGGAACCCGTAGCGCCCCTGATCGTCCTCGGCAAAACTGCCCACCAGCACCGCGCCCAACAGCGTTCGGGTTTCCTGCACTAGGTCGGGGGTAAAGAGGGGGTCGGGTTCGCTCGACAGGCGGGGGCCATTGTTGAGAAACAGCGGGTTAAACAACTGGGAGTTGTACACCACCCCCACGGCCCAGTGGCGGCTGTCGTTGTCAAAGCTGACAAACTGGCCAAAGCCACAATCCTCCGGGCAGGGCGGATTCACCACATCCTGGGCATCGTCTACCTGCACCACATAGTCGCAATGGGAGTTAGATTTGACCACCTTGCCAATGCGACAGCGATTCGTCTGGGAAAAAAGATCCATAGGCCAATCCAACCATTGCAACGGAGCTACTGATGATGATTATCGTCTGGATGCACACCGGGATACGATAACGCCCTAAAGCGGGAAATGCGCTACCGAGGTGCCCGCCTACGCTAGGCCCGTCCACCACCTGTCATTCGTCACCCGTCGTAGCCCCTGTCGTAGCTCCTCAAAATGACCACTTAAGCGCGGGGCTGCTGAAACCGATGGATATCCCCCAGCACCGTCACCCACCCTTGTATCAGGGAGTCTAGTAGCTCATCCCCCTTTTCGACGGTGGCTACGGTGGGGTCGCCCAACACACCGCTTTGGCTCAAATCCCGCGTCACCCAGGCAAAGGGAAGCGCCCCTTCCATAGTCAGTCCGGTATCCGTGGGCAAATCCTGGGGAAATTCGGCCTGGGCCTTGTCCATGCGTACCTGGTCGGGCAAGATCGACAGCATCAGGCTCGTCTCGGCGTCCCCCGCATGGATGCCCAGTTCTAGCTCCTGGGGGGTGAGCAAACTTCCCGCCGCATTGGGCACCGCCCATACAAACAGCGGAAACACCATCAGGTCGGGATAGGCCAGGTGTAGATCGCGGGCAGCGATCTCTAACACCTGGGGCTGACCACCGTGGGCATTGAGCAGCACCAATTTACGAAACCCCGACCGATAGAGGCTTTCGGCCACCTCGGTAATCACCCGCAGCAGGGTTTCCGCTGACAGGGTGATCGTGCCCGGAAAATGCCAGTGCTCGTTGGATTTGCCGTAGTACAAAGGCGGCAAACTGTAGGCTGGAATCGCTCCATCCAGCCGCGCCAGGGCATGGCCTAGCACCGTGGTAGCAATGGCACTATCCACCACCAGGGGCAGGTGGGGGCCATGCTGTTCAATGGCCCCCATAGGCTGCACAATCACCACCTGATCGCGGTGGGGCATGGCCTCAATCTCAGTCCAGGTGAGGTAGGGGAAAAAGCGATGGGGAGGGATGGGGCCGTGCATGGTAAAACCTGACAAAAGAAGCTGATTGAGTATGGGGCATCTGCCTGGGAAAGGCACCGCTTGAGTTGCCATTTCCTGACATCAAGGCTTGACAAGGTCAGGGCAAACGGTAACAATACATACAGAAATAACGTTCATCTCCAAGTTTCGGTATCGCTATCGTGATCGATCTTTGGAGACGGAAGTAGAGCTGAGCTCGAAGGAACGCGCCTCTGTTTATCCCTTCACGTTTTACTAAGGAGAGGCGAATCATGTCCCTAATCTATCGCGGCGTTACCTACAACCCCGCCCCCGCAACGGTTGATATGGCTGAGGAAGTCATTGGTCGTTATCGTGGAGCCGTAGCAGCGCGTCACCTCGTCAAAAATGCCAAGGTCGATCATGCTCAAGGGCTGAAATATCGTGGAGCCTGGGTGCGCTAAGGGCTAGGTTAGAAAGGTTTTGAAAAGGGTGTGATCTGAGCTTGTAGGAGTCCTGATTAAGGTTACTGGCTTGAGGTTTCGTTCGTATCATCTCGCTCAAGCACTCCTAGGGGGTGCTTTTTTTTAAGCTAAGCTTGAAGGCGGCATCCTCAGCCCCATGACTTGGCCGTGGAGATTCAAGGGTCTCCGGTGCGAGATGGCGGAGGACAAGCTTGGCCTTTATTTACCCTTTGGCTGTGGCAGTTTTTTGGTATTTTCTAGGACTGTTAACGGGCGCTCTGGTGCTGGGGTGGCCATGGCTTCAGCGGCGACATCGCCAACGACGCATTCTGGCCCTGCTGCGGACTTCATCCTGGGCCGTGGCCCAAGGGCGCGTTGAACAACTAATCGCCGCCCATCCCGAACAGCAGGAACAGATCGATCAGTTGGGTACCAGCCGCGACACCCTAGAACGAATCCTCCAGGTGGCTCCGGTGGGCTATTTGCAGGTGGATGAGGAAAATCAACTCATTTGGTGCAACGAAGAGGCAACCCGGCTGTTACACATCAGTCAGCCCCTGGCGCGGCCCATGCAGCAGCGACGGTTGCTCTTGGAGGTGGCCCGTTCCTACGAGCTGGATGCCCTGATTGACGAGGCCCGGGATCGTCAGCAACCCTGCCAGCGAGAATGGATGCTCTACCAAATTTCCCCCGACCCTCTCCACCCCAAGGAAAAGCCCACCTACCCGCTGCGGGGCTATGCGCTGCCCTTGGGGGATCGCGAGGTGGGGGTCTTTTTGGAGAATCGCCAGGAGGCGGCGCTGCTGGTGCAACAGCGGGATCGCTGGACTTCCGATGTGGCCCACGAACTCAAAACTCCCCTCACCTCCATTCGCCTGGTAGCCGAAACCCTTCAGCCCAGGGTGGATCCATCCCTCAAAATCTGGCTGGATCGCCTGATCAACGAAACCATTCGCCTGAGCAACTTGGTGGAGGATCTGCTTAACCTCAGCCGCTTGCAGGGCAGTCCATTCCAGGGTCTAACCCTCAAGTCCGTTGATTTACCGCCGATGATTCAGTCGGCATGGCACAGCCTAGAACCCCTGGCCCAAGTCAAGCAAATCCGCCTAGACTACCAAGGCCCTAGCCAGTACCTAGTCACCCTTGACGAAACCCTCTTCCATCGGGTGCTGCTGAACTTGATGGACAATGCCATTAAACACAGCCCCGCTGCCGCCACGATCTCGGTCTGCCTAACGCCGTCCGCCACCGACGCTGACCCTGCCGCCGATCCGATCTTCCACCTGGATATCATCGACAGTGGCACGGGATTTCTAGCCAAGGATTTGCCCCATATTTTTGATCGCTTCTACCGAGCCGACCCCTCCCGCAGCCGTAGCACCCTCACCACCGATGCCACCACCACCGACCTGGGCCAGGGAACGGGCCTGGGGTTGGCCATCGTTCACCAAATCGTCGAAGCCCACGGTGGCACCATCACCGCCGCCAACCATCCCGACCTCGGTGGAGCCTGGTTGCGCCTCACCCTGCCCCCATCTCAACCGACCCTCTTGCCCTAGGCGGATCGACCCTCCAACGGATTCAGGCGAACCGTGGAGGGCACATCTGGGCCTAGCCCTGGTTGGCCCGATGGATCACCTAAGAACTTATACCTATAGAGCAGTTGCTATAATAATAAATTGATCAATGCAATTGTGGTTCAACCCCTATGGCAGAACGCCTTCAAAAGCTATTGGCCCAGCATGGTCTGGCCTCGCGGCGAAAAGCGGAGGACTGGATTTTGTCGGGGCGTGTAACCGTGAACGGTGTTCCGGCCCACCTAGGCCAAAAGGTAGACCTCGCCCACGACCAAGTGGCGGTAGATCAGCGCCCCCTAGAGCCCCAACAGCGGCCCCAGTCCTGCTACCTGCTGCTGAATAAGCCCCTGGGCATGGTTTCCACCTGTGCTGATCCAGAGGGTCGCCCGACGGTCTTAGATGCCCTGCCACCTCACCTCCAGACCTTAGGGCTGCATCCCGTGGGGCGGCTCGATACCTACTCCACCGGAGCCTTGCTTCTAACCAACGACGGCGACTTCACCTATCGACTCACCCATCCCAAACACGACATTGCCAAGGTCTATCGGGTGCGGTTGGAGGGTCGGGTGTCGTCCACAACCTTGGAAACCTGGCGACGGGGACTGGAACTTGATGGCCGCATGACCCGTCCGGCAGAGATCTCGGTGATGGGTACTCCAACTGCCCAAAGCACCGAGTTAGAGATCACCCTGTGGGAGGGCCGCAATCGCCAAATTCGCCGTGTGGCTGAAGTCCTAGGCCACCGGGTGCTCCACCTCCATCGCCTAGCCGTGGGGCCAGTTCGACTGGGTAAACTGAAAAGGGGGGCTTACCGATCTTTATCATCGGTCGAAATTAGGGCATTATTAGCTCAGTCAGAGGTTCAACCGACGGCCCCACGGACATCCTCGCGGTCTTTAGTTGGTACGTCGCCGTTTTAGTGAATGCTCCCTGTATGAAGACGAAACAGTTGGTTGATTCTAACGGTCTGTATCGGCCCCAGCTCATTGAATTGGGGAAATTGTTACAGACCGCCCGTCAGGATCAAGGCCATTCCCTAGAGGTGATGGCCAGTAAGACCTTGATTCGGGCCAGTTTACTGGCCGCCATAGAGCAGGGCAAGCTAGACGCCCTTCCCGAACCCGTCTATGTTCGGGGGTTGCTGCGCCGCTACGGTGACGCCCTCGGTCTTGATGGGGAGACCCTAGCCAGCCAGTTTTTCGCCCCACCCAAGGTCAAAATTCGATCCTGGAAAGATTCTCCAGCGGCCCAACTGCGCCCGCTCCATCTCTATGCCGCCTACTTTGTGGTTCTGTTGGCAGCGGTCAGTGGGTTGTCCCACCTGCTCAGGCAAACCGCCCCAGAAACAACGCTCCTGCCGCCTTTAGATCCGCTGAACTCCGTGGATACCCCGGCCCCACCAACCGCGCCAGCCACCCCCGAAATGGCTCCTGAGGTGGGCGAACCCAATGCCCCCATTGAGGTTAAAACCACCCTCACCGCCCAATCTTGGATGCGGGTGACCACCGACGGCAGCATGACCTTTGAAGGAATCCTGCAACCGGGCGACAGTCGGCTGTGGACGGCGGATCAAGCGCTCACGATTCGGGCAGGCAATGCAGGGGCCGTCGTCATCAGCTACAACAACCAGCAGGCAGAACCCCTGGGCCAACCGGGCACGGTAAAGGAAGTCACCTACTCCCCCGCCAATATCCTGAGCCTCGCCCCCTAGGGCACCTCATCCACAACATTAACCTGGCAGGTTTTCGTCAACCTCTCGGTCTTAGCAAGGGGCTGAAGCGCTTTGTTTCGTATGGCAACAGCACATTATGGTTTGAGCTGATGGGCTGAGTGCATGACCGCCCTTAGCCCGGATTGGCACCCGCCGCAGGGGAACTGAGGTTGTAGATGAAGGGGACGCTGCTGCCCTGGCCGTCGCCAATGACAAGCACCTGGGGCACTAGGGATCCCCCGGCTTTCCAGGCTTCAATGGCTTCCTTTTGCAGCACCAACTGGCCCCCTTGGGCTTTTAGGGTTTCGGCAATGAGGCGCTGGGCCTCGGCTCGCCCCTTGGCTCGGTTTACCTCGGCCTGGGCCTCCTGCTCAGCCTCTTGGGCAATATAGACGGCACGGCGAGCACGTTGCTCGGCAATTTGTTTATCCTCTACGGCCTTGGCAAACTCGGTGGAAAAGGTGAGATCCACTACGCTGGTATCCAACACCAGGATGCCGTACTTGGCGAGTCGAGAGGTGAGGGCATCGTCAAAGTCTTGCTTGAGTTCTGAGCGCTGGGTAATAGCTTCCTCGACAGTGCGGCGGGCCGCAGCAATCTTAAAGGATTCCTGGGTTTGGGGCGCAACAATCTTAGACACCAGGTTTTCTAGGGTGCCCTGGGTGCGGCGAATATTCACCACCTCGGTGGGGTCAAGGCGGAAGTTGATGGCAAAACGGCCCGACAAATCCTGAAGGTCTTTGGTGGAACTCTGGGCCGGAACCTCAAACTTTTGTACTGTTACATCGTAGACATCCACCGTGGATACCAGGGGCGGCTTGAGGTGTAGCCCCTCTAACAAAGCCCCGTCCTGAGCCTTGCCTAAAATGCTCAACACCCCCGCCTGACCAGGGTTAATAATCACAAAGCTACTGGTGACTAAGGCTAAGCCCACAATGGCTAAAAAGCTCAGAATCACAGGTTGCCAGTTTACCGAAGCCGATTTCAAGGGCGTCTCTCCACATCACGCTGCTTCTCTACCGTATCGAGGATTGCCTCGGTTGGCAGAAATTCGTTAGGAAGACTCACGATTAGGGTTAGGGGGCTGGTGATCGGTGGCCCTACATTTGAAACCATCGCCCAGAGGCTTAGAGGATATTTGGGCGGCGTTTGGGTAGGGAAAACACAGATCAACCCCTGGGACTGGCTAGCCTAAAGCTCAGTGATTAAGCTGCGCACCGCAGGGGTATTAAAAAATTGCAGGGTCGTTTCCATCAACCGATTGCCCCACAGGTTTTGGCGGAGAAACTCCTCGTCGACGTAGCGGCTATCTTGCTCTAGGGCGGCCATGCCCATGGCTAATGCTTGCTGGCATTGGCGACTGCCCGCATTGGCTACCGCCCGACAGTTGCCCTCGGCATAGCGAACCACGGCAATCGCTAGCTTGGGTTCGGGCTCTTCCCCTCCAGCCAAGGCCAGAGCCTCTTCCCACCTAGCCACGGCGGCGGTGGCGTCTCCCTGTTCGTATAGCACTAGGCCAATGTTGTTGACCGAGGGCCAGAAGTCGTCTTGGGCCTGCACCGAGGCGGTATAACGGGCAATGGCTTCGTCGTACTGCTGAAGCATGAGATAGGCATTGCCGAGATCAAAGAGGGCGTTGGCGTTGTTGGGCTCGCGGCGCAACCCCCGCTCTAGGTAGCGGCTAGCCTGAAGGTAGTCTCTCTTCTGGATATGGGCCGACCCCAAGGCAAACAGGATGCGCGGTTCTTCGGGGGAAATGGTATTGGCCTGGGTGAGCAGAGCGAGGGCGCGTTCGGTTTCGCCAGCCTGGAGGTAGAGACCCCCCAGGAGAGCCAACACCTGGGCATCGTTGGGAGCCAGTTGAACCGCGAGTTGGGCCAGAGTAAGCGCTTGGTTAAACTGTCGATATTCGGCCAGTTGCTGGGCCTCGCTGGCCAGATAGCGCCCCTGCTCAGTCATCAGATCGTAGTCTAGGGGCAACACATAGGGGGTGAGGGCCTGGGCCTGGGAAGGCTGGGGAGCGATCATGAAACCGCTCAGGGACAGGGCAACTAGCAGAGAAATCCGTTTGAGCACAGCAGTTTTAACGCGGCAGTTTTAGTGTACAAGGCAAATCTAACCATCAGGGTAATCGATCCCAGGCAGAATCGTCGGCCCCGGATCGCCACCTTGTGCCACTGTCCACTACGAACCCCATGGCCTGCGCGGTAGGGTCGCAAAGAAAAACCCTGGGATCCCTCCAGGTATCCCAGGGTTCAACAATCAGGGTGCATCTACTCTTCTCTAATACGGAGGGGCTGAACAGCTTCCGGACAAGTTTGAAAAAATGCCAGAAAAATTTTGAGGCAGGGCTGGCTTGGCTCTGGGGTACCATGTGCGGACGGACGGATACCACCAGCCCGACAGCCCTCGATATCCCGACTTTCCGATGAACAAGATCCACCGCTAGCCCAGGAACCAGGGGCTTAAGCCCCTGGCCTGTGTCGCATGTTACTGAAATTCGCGATCTAGAAACCCGCTATAGGATATCGCGGGTTTCACTCGAATGAAGGACACCGCTAAGATCCCCCCAGCCCCCTTCTTAAGGGGGGTATTAAGGTGAATCTTCTACAGCAATAAACTGGGGGGATCTGAAGCTCAACAAGCTTGTACCTCACTGAAGCGAGAACCGCTATAGGCTCAGTAGATCGCAAAATCCCTGCACCCCTCACCCCCAGCCCCTCTCCCACGAGGAGGACTGGTTCGCGCCAAAAGAGCGCGTTTGTGATCTACTGAGGCTGATCAGGACAACACCTAGTCCTCGGCCCGCAACAGCTTGCGGTAAAAGGCCTTGGAGAAGTCTGGGGCGCGTTTATGGCGCAGGGCTACAATCACGTCAAACAAAAAGTCCACAAACTCAAAGGTGGCCATGACAATTTCGTAGCTGAGGTCGGCATCGCCATCAAATTGCAGGCGGCAGCGGGTGAGGTCAGCGGGCAACATCGAGACGTTCCAAGTGGCGATAAAGGAGATACTTTCTCCGCCCTCGATGTGTCGTTCGCCCTCTAGGTTGCCCTGCTTATAAAGGGAAATCGCGTAGGGCAGGGCAGCGCGTTTATTGCCCTGGTAGTAGGGCATGTACACGCCAACATCTTGTTTACCAGCCGGTTGAATATCCTCAAATGTCAAGCGCATGGGTGTGGCCTTAAAGTGTGGCTAATCTAGAGGTCAGGGTACCGCGAACTCGCCAAGACGAATCATAGCGTTTTGGGAATGGTGACATCGGGATGGCCCATCCACAGCATCCCATCGGGATGGCCTTAGCGTCCTCCCTCTAGGATTCCCCCTTTCAGCGAATTGGTATCACACGATTTTTTCTTCAGCATCCGGGATGATAAAGCAGGATAATAAGTAAACCTTAGTAACGTTAAGTAACGAACGTTTTGCGTCTCCTAGCCTTGCCCTGTGCTGAGTCCCCTCGTCCATGATTGACTCCCCAAAAGCTGTGTTCCAACCCCTTGCCGATCTCGACATTGAAGACTTTCCCGGCTATGCGGGGCGTCGCCGCAAGGCTGCGCTCACCCTCTCCTTGCTTTGGGGCAGCACCGTAGCGCTCCACCTGTTGTCCTGGGGCAGTTGGGTGATCCTGGGGCTGATGGCGGTGCTGTCTACCCACGCCCTGCGGGTGATGCTGGCCCGTCCTCGGTTGGGGCCAACACCTCTGCCGTCCCAAGCTGGGGGCGACAACCTAACCGTTGCCACCAGCCCCAGCCTTGACGATTGGCCCTACGTTTCGCTGCTGGTGGCCGCCAAAAACGAAGAGGCCGTCATTGAACGCCTCGTCACCGCCCTCTGTAGCTTGGACTATCCCACCCACCGCTACGAGGTGTGGATTATTGACGATAACAGCAACGATGGCACCGCCCAACGCTTGCAGGCTCTGCGCCAGCGCTACCCCCAACTGCGAGTACTGTACCGAGGGGCCACCGCCACCGGGGGCAAATCGGGAGCCCTCAATCAGGTCTGGCCCGACACCCAGGGCGACATTATCGGGGTATTCGATGCCGACGCTCAGGTGCCCAAGGACTTGCTACGCCACATTGTGCCCATGTTTGAGACAGCGCAGGTGGGGGCCGTTCAGGCGCAGAAGGCGGTGGTAAACCGAGCCAAAAATTGGCTGACCCGTGGACAACAGGCCGAGATGGCCCTGGATAGCTACTTTCAGCAGCAGCGCATTGCCCTAGGCGGCATTGGCGAACTGCGGGGCAACGGCCAATTTGTGCGGCGTAGTGCCCTCATTCAGTGCGGCGGATGGAACGAAGAAACCATCACCGACGACCTTGACCTCACCCTGCGGCTGCACTTTAGCGGCTGGGAGATTGAATTTCTGCTCCATCCCGCCGTTAACGAAGAGGGGGTGGAACGGCCCCTAGCCCTGTGGCACCAGCGCAACCGTTGGGCCGAAGGGGGCTATCAGCGCTACCTCGACTACTGGCGCTTCATTGCCAATAGTCGCCTTACCCCCGGCAAAACCCTAGATATGGCGGCATTTTGGCTGATTCAGTATGGCCTGCCCACCGTGGCCCTGCCCGACTTTGCCATGGCCCTACTGCGCCACCGATTGCCTGTATTCTTGCCCGTTTCTGGCCTTGCCCTCACCCTTTCCATGGTGGGGATGTACTGCGGCCTACGGCGCACCCAACGTCAACCCCACTGGGCCAGCGCGCTGCTCACCCTCTGGGGCAACCTCTATATGCTGCACTGGCTGCTGGTGATTGCCACCATGGCCCTACGGCTATCGGTGCGGCCCAAACGCCTACGCTGGGTGAAAACCGCCCACCAAGGGGTCGAGGACGAGCTTCAGGTGGATGGGTCGGTATAGCCCCAAGGCTAGTAGGGCGTCCCATCATCGGGGTTAGTCGGTGAATTGATCTAGACGTTCATGGACCGAGGATGACCCTAGGGCCAGTGGGGGCGGTCACGTTCATAGAAACTGAGGCGGGCAAAGCCCATAAAGGTGGGCCGCACCGTCTCCCCCACCGGAAAAGCCCTGGCCCCAAACAGGTAAACTCCGGCAAAGCGGGGGTTGCGCACGGGGCGCAGGGCGAGGGTCACGGTGCCGCCGGGGGGCAGGGGCGGTTCAAAGCCTATGGTGAGGGCTTGGGTGTCGCGATCCTGGCTGAGGTCGCCCAGGGACACCAACCGTTCCTCCTCGCCCACCGTCTGCCAGACCTGAATTGCCTCTAGTTGATAGCGAAAAATCGGATCACGGCCCTCGTCAAGGCTGATAACGATGCGATCCATGGGTTCCTCGGCGGCGGCGGGGAAGTCAATCGTGAGGTAGTAGGTGACACCGCCATCGCTGACCAGGTTGCGGGTGGCGTAGCTATCCACCAGGCGGGGCGGGGCCGAAAACTCCACGGTGCCATCCCGATACTGAATGGCCTCGGCGGTGGGCATAGCCTGGGGAACCAGGATGGGGACAATCGCCGTTGTGCCAGCGATTAAAGCGAGGGCAAACCAGCGAGATAGGGAAGACGGTACAGAATGAACCATGGCACAGACCAGCGGGAATAGGGCTTGGCTCGCAGGCCCAGGGGAACGTTAACCAGCCTAACAAACGGCACAGGGAAAGCCACTTTCCCGGGTAGGAGAGGGTTAAAATTGAGTCGCCAGAGAGAATACATAATCCGGGCGATCCAGGCTGGGCTGACCGGGAGACCAGCCAAAGTCCTTCGCCTTCTCAGGTGCTTGGGCCATGCTGGATTGCCGATTATGCTTGGTTTATCCCCCTTGAGGACATGCTATGGCCACCCTAACCCCCTCCCCCTATACCCAGGAGCAAATTAAAGTTTGGATGCGGGGATTACTCACCCTAGCCTGGGCCGATGGACATTTTGACGACGAGGAAAAGGATCTGATCACCACCATCACCCAGGAGGAACTAGCCCCCTGTACCGACTTCGACCATTTTGACCCCGTTACCCCCGAAGAACTGGCCACCACCCTAGGCCACGATGCCCACGCCGCCGAGAACTTTCTACGGATGGCGGTGATGGTCGCCCTTGCGGATGGGGTGTATTCCGTGGAAGAAGATCAGAAACTTCAGCAGTTTTGTGAGGCGCTGCGGTTAGAGGACACGGTGCTGGTTTCGGTGCGGTCTACCTTGTATTCTGCCGAGGCCAACGCCCATGGCGATGCTTTGCCCGCTGGCCTATACCCCCCCGCCGAGGGCAAAGTTGACCCCCTCAAACCCGCCCGCGAATGGCTCGACCAGCTTGAGGTTCACGATCCTCGCTTGGCCCGGTTTGTCTGCAAAATGATCCCCTCCCAATGCCCCTTCGAGCGGGATGTGGTGCTGTTTAAGAAAAAGCTGGTGCATATTCCGGCCATGTGCAAGCTCAACCCCCTCTACGACCAACTGGTAGGGCTGCGGTTTCGGGCCTTGTCCTACCTGGCGGACGAATGCGGTGAGGACGTAACGCCGCTTCTGTAGGGTCACGGTAGGCAGGCCAGTTTGCCCAGTTTATGTCAGGAAAAAGTCCGGGTTGGAAGTTGCCTTTTGGAAGTTGCCTAGGATCGGTGGATCCCAAATGTGCTCTTTTGCCGCGAGCCAGCCCACCCTTATGGGCAGCAAGCTACACCCTAAACCCCTCTCCCCAAGGGAGAGGGATTTTGAGGGCAGTTTCCGGCTCCCCTATGCTACGGGGAGAGAGGCTGGGGGTGAGGGGTGCAGGGACTTTACGATCTATTGAGGATAGCCCTAACGCAGGAGATAGAGAACAACGGGTGAAGCAAATCGTGGTAGTGACGGGGCCAACCCGGTCGGGCAAGAGCGAGTGGGCGGAAGCCCTGGCCCAGCAATCGCCGCAGGAGGTTGTCTATGTGGCTACCTCGGCGGTAGATCCCAACGACCAAGAGTGGCAGGCACGGCTAGAACAACATCGGCAGCGGCGTCCAGCAGATTGGCGGCTGTGGGAGGTGCCCGTGGGGTTATCGGCGGCAATTTTGGCAGGCAAGGCGACGGATTGCTTGCTGGTGGATTCCCTCGGTACCTGGCTAGCCAATGAGCTAGGCCAGGACGAGGCCCAGTGGCAAGAAACCATGGCGGACGTGGTCGCCAGTGTGCAGCAAACAGCGGCCACCGTGATTTTTGTGGCCGAAGAAACGGGCTGGGGCGTGGTGCCCGCCTATCCAGCGGGGCGACAATTTCGGGATCGACTAGGCCAGCTTACCCGACGCCTGGGCACGGTGGCCGATGCGGTGTACCTGGTGGTGGCGGGCTATGCGGTGGATCTACGCCAGGTTGGCACGGCTGTGGATGCCTCCCAGTCCCCCAGGCCCCCCAGGCCCAAGGACTCTCGCCCAGCCTAGGGCAGAGGCAGGACAAGTCTTCTATCCCAGACCAGGTGGTCTAGCATTAAACCTTCGCTATCCTTAAGCATAGACCTCCTCCCTGCAACGGCATGAGTGTATCCTCCATCCCCGTTCAAAACCGTCGAAGGCTGCGGGAACGCTTCCTTAACATCATCAACCTACGTCCAGATGAGCAGGGGCGCACCCTGTTAATGTTCGCCTTCTACACCGCCACCTCCATGGGGATTTTGTGGCTAGAGGTGAGCTCGGCGGAGTTGTTTTTGGACAAATATGGGGCGGCTCGGTTGCCTTGGATTTATATCTTCAGTGCCGGGGTGGGCCTGGGAATGAGTGTGCTGTATTCCTGGCTGCAACGGGTTTTTCCCCTGCGTTGGGTGATCGTCTTAATTTCCCTGTTGATGGCCCTGCCGATTCTGTTGTTTCTCTGGGGGCTATCGATAGAGCAGTTCACCTTTTTGACGGTTTTTTTGCTACGCCTTTGGATCGAAGCCATCTACAATCTCAACGATCTAAACCTATCAGTTACGGCCAACCAAATTTTCAATATTCGCGAGATTAAGCGAGCCTTTCCAATTATTAGCAGTGGCAATCTACTAGCCGATGTTTTGAGTGGCTTCTCTGTAGCTATTTTGATGCGGTTTGTGGGACTCAAAAATGTAATGCTGTTGTCCTTTGCGGTCATGCTGTTTGGGACTGGGATGCTGTATTACCTCAGTGTGAACTATGCCCACGCTTTTCCAGATTCCCCCAAGCGGCAGGCCCAGGACGTAGAAAGTTACCAGTCTAAGCAACGGATTAAAGGGGCCATGCGGCAGTATGTGGTGCTGCTGTTTTCGTTCTTTGTATTGGCCCAAATGCTGCTGTTCTCCATCGAGTTTCAGTTTTTTCAGCAGCTAGACCTCACCCTAGAAGTAGAAACCATTGCCGCATTCCTAGGGATTTTTAGCGGCTTGCTAGGGCTAATTGAACTGTTTACCCAGTGGTTTACCTCTAGCCGTTTGATTGAGCGGGAGGGGGTGTTTGCGGTAGCCCTAGTGCTGCCCTCGGTGATTGTGGTTGTGGGCCTTGTTACCCTGGCCCTCAGCTTTCCGATTTTTGGGGGTGCTTCCGCCCTCTTTTTCGGCCTAGTCATCCTCAAATTTTTTGATGAGTGGTTGCGCTACACCCTAGTAGCCACCACTCGCCCGATACTATTCCAACCCATCTCCGACCGGGTACGCAGTACGGTGCAGTCGTGGGTGGGTGGGATTGCCGAACCCCTGGCCATGGGCAGCACAGGGGTGGTGATTTTGGTCACCATTGCGATGGCCAACCGTTTAGGATTGGATGATCCCGTGCTTCAGTCCCAGATCTTTCTGGCGGGTACGGTGGTGGCGGGGCTAGTGTGGTTTGGCCTGATGGCCCTGCTGCGCAGTCGCTACCTCAATCTCCTGGTGCAGGGGGCGGAACGGGGGCTGACCACCTTCTCCGATGGGGATCGGCGGGGGATGAAGAAAAACCTGGTGGAGGGGCTGGAAAAGAACAAGTCCGAGGCGGACAAGCATTCCTACATCGACGTTCTCAGCCAGATTGCCCCCAAGGACTTGGGTGAGGTGCTGACCCCTCATCTGCCTCTGTTTTCCTCCAGTCTTCAGCAGCACAGCCTCCAGGTAATGTTGGAACATCCCGATCCCAGGTATCACCAGGTAGTGCGAACGCTGTTGACCCAACCCCAAACCAGCCCGGAGGTGCAGGCTCTAGCCCTGCGCTACGTCTGGCTGGCCCAGGAAACCTACAATATCGACGAACTGCGGCCCTACCTTTCCCCCGATGTGGATGCGGTGGTGCGGGGGACGGCGGCTTCCCTGATGCTGCGGCGGGGCAACATCAATGACCGGGCCGAGGCTACCGCTACCCTGCGAAAAATGCTGGTGAACGAGCGGGAACGGGAGCGGGTGATGGGCTGCCAAGCCCTAGGGGAGGCCGATTATATGGAATCCCTCAGTATCTATATTGATGACCTGCTCCAGGATCCCTCCCTGCGGGTGCGGCGGGCGATTTTAGAAGCCATTGCCGCCACCCAGTATAAGAAGTACTACCCCTCCCTGCTGAAGGCGTTGCAGTACAAATCCACTCGCACTGCCGCCAGCGAAGCCCTCACCCGCCTAGGGGATGAAGCCCTGCCCATGCTGGAAACCCTAGCCACCGATGAGTACCAACCGGAGGGTCTGAGAAACCAGGCTTGGCAGGTAATCGGGGCGATTGGCAGCTCACGGGCCTTGGAGGCGCTGATTCAAAACCTGATGAGTTCCTGGGGCCAAACCCGCCGCCAAATTCTACGCATTCTGCTGAAGCTCTACCAAGAAACCGGGGTGAAGCGCTCCAACCTGATCGACAACGCCCTCGATCAACTGTTGGGCCGCAGCGGCTTTGAGGAATTGCTCGATACCGAGCTGGCCTTTGTGGGCCAAATCCTCGCCGCCAAGATCGACTTTGATGGCACCGCGACCACGATGGAGGAACGGCTGCTGCTTTCGGCCTTGGAGGGGTTGGAGCATGACGCCATTGAGCGCTTGTTTATGCTATTGCGGTTTATCTCCCCCGCCAATGCCGTCCAAGCCGCCCAGGCCAGCCTCAGCGGGTCGGTGTCGAGCTGGGCCAAGGGGCTAGAAATCCTCGATAACTGCCTCGACATCTCCAGCAAACGCACGATTTTAATCTTGCTGGATCGTCAGCCCGACGCAGACAAACTCAAGCGCCTCAGCCTCTCTACACCCCTGATTGCCTATACGCCCCTGTCGCCCCGCGACCGCCTGCGCCAACTGCTCGACCTGCGCCATCTGCTGTCCGACTGGGCCTTAGCCTGTTGCTTCCACCTCGCCAAGGCCAAACACTGGAACGTGACCGCCCCCCACACCTTGGCCCTACTGCAACACCCCACGGGCTTTGTTAGAGAGGCCGTGCTGGGGTACCTGGCGGTGGCCTCCCCCCGTGCCCTGCGAGACATCCTGCCGATGATGCAGCAGGATCCTAACGAATTGGTGGCCCGTCAGGTCAACCACCTAATGAGCACCTATAATTTGGAACCAGATTTGTAACGATTGGCCTGCCGCCGTGTTTCCTGCTCCCTTGGCCTCGTTGATCCTATGCCAGATACGACCCTCAACAGCCTAGATCGCCTTCTGTTCATCCGTCGGGTGCCCATCTTTGAGGAACTGCGGGATGATTTTTTAATGCGCCTTGCCCCCGTCATGGACGAAGTTCACTTCGATGCAGGCTACACCATCATCACCGAAGGCCAGGAAGGACGGGCGATGTACATCATCGTCTCCGGCCAGGTCAGCGTTCATCTCAGTGGGCAGCAGGTGGCCCAGTTCCACGCCGGAGACTGCTTTGGCGAAATGTCGGTGTTTGATGCTGAGCCCCGTTCCGCCTCCGTCACCACCCTAGAGCCCTGCGATTGCCTGGTGCTCACCCAACAGCAACTCTACGACGCCATCGACGAAACCCCCGGCATCGCCGTCAACATCATTCGTCTGCTGTCCCGCCGCATCCGTGAACTCAATCAAGATCTCAACCTGGTGAAGGGTCGCCTGAAGGTAGCCAAGGCAAAGCGCCCCACCCCCACCCCCACCCCCACCTTATCTGTCCCCGCTGAGTCCTACCCACGCGAAGGCTACCCCGTCCCCGCCTGGGATCAACCCATCCTCTACTAACCCCTAATAACCAATACCTAACACCCCCCAATAACCGACAACGAAGAACCAACAACCAAGAACTAATCACCAACCACTAAGCCCCACCACCAGCCCAAATAACCCAACACCCAGCCCCCAAAATCAACACCCCACCCATGAAAACCTTTTTCACCGACAGTGCCGACCTCACCCAAAGGCTGAATCAGGCATTGGAGAGCCTCTGGGCCACCTTTCCGGCCCTGGCTCCCCACCAAATTGCGGTGACTTGGGTCGTCTACGATCCGCCGTACATTACCAATACGGGCGGTGCCCTTAGTGCCCACGATTTTTGGCAGCACCAGCCCAGGGGGGCCAGCTATCGGGGTGTGGAGCTGATCTATCCGGCCAGCGTAGTGAAGCTGTTTTACCTGGTCGCGGCCCACGAGTGGTTAGAGCAGGGCATGGTTTCCCCCTCGGCGGAGCTAGACCGTGCTCTGCGGGACATGATTGTGGACTCTAGCAACGATGCCACGAGTTTGGTGATGGATGTGCTGACGGGCACCACCAGCGGCCCCGAACTGCCCCCCGGCCCCTTTGCGACCTGGCAGCACCAGCGTAACCTTGTGAATCGGTTCTTCCAGTCCTTGCAGTGGCCGGAGGTGGCGACGGTCAATCTGAACCAAAAGACTTGGTGCGATGGCCCCTACGGTCGGGAGCGGGCCTTTGTGGGCGAGCACTACGAAAACCGCAATAAATTGACCACCCATGCCGTGGCGCGGTTGATCCACAGCCTTGCGGGCGGGGTGGCGGTTTCAGCGGCTCGTTCCCAGGCCATGCTGGCGTTGATGCGGCGGGATCTCACCCTAGATCGCCCCCCTAGCGAGGAGGAAGACCAGGTCAGCGGGTTTATTGGATCGGGCCTGTCCCCCACCGCCACCCTCTACTCCAAGGCCGGATTTACCAGCCAGGTACGCCACGATGCCGCCTACATCGAAATTCCGGGCCACCATCCCTTTACCCTGGTGATCTTCACCGAGGGGCAAGAGCACAGCAAAAACCGCGAGATGATCCCCTACCTCACTCAGCAATTAGCCGCCCAAACTCGCCTTGAGACCTAGGCAGCAGGTTTTCCTGGCGATGGGCTAGATCGAAGAGTAAATAAACCTAAAGTCGGGATAAACCCGGGACTGCAACCTTTAGACGCCTTCTTCCCGCTTGTCCTTGAGCCCTTACCCTAAATCCCTCTCCCGTGGGGCGAGGGACTTTGAGCCTTTCTAGCTCCCCTCGCCCTGTGGAAGAGGATCTGGGGGTGAGGGTTGCCAGGGCATTAAGCCGCTGGGCTTAACCCAAACTGAGATTAGATATAGTCGTTTATAGTCGTTTTTGATAAGAGCGAGATATTTTAAGCGCCTAAAACCCTTGCAAATCAGGCTCTTGACTGTCTCATCGTTAGTCGAAATGACGATAAGCCGTCGCTGCAGTGTATGAGCCGTCGTCGCGATGCGAGAGAATTGCCATGCGGTCTGCTGGCATCGGAAAATGTGCCACCGAGGCCACTGCCTTTGGAAAGAGGTGGTACAATCTTCGGCAATTACTGTGTGGTGTGTGTAGACCTCCCAGGTCACTGGCAAACGGTCATCTGCAATTTTGAGGAGTGAAATTTAAACCTATGGTTCATCTAAAATCGTTGTCGGCTTTAGCGAGTGTGGCTGCGGCGGCTACTCTGATCAGCGCCCTGCCCGCCCAAGCGAGTGTAGAGACCCTGCCCACTGAAACCCTAACCGAGGTCGCTACCCCAGACGTGGTAGAACCCCTAGCAGCGGAAATCACCGATCTAGGCGCAACCCTCGTCGAGGTCATCCCTACTGACGCTGTGGCTGAAGTCCCCATGGCCGAAGTCCCCATGGCTGAAATCCCTACGGCTGAAATCCCCACCGAGGGGACTAGCGAATTGGTGGAAGCCATCCCCGCTGATGCTGCCACCACCGCCGGACTGCTGACGGAACCTGCCGTTCCCGTGGCCTTTCAAATTAGCGAAGACGCCCTAATCAGCTTCGACAATGCAGGGCTTCAGTCCGCCCTCAACGAGTCGATTACCGAATCGGCCCCCACCCTGGACGAAGGCGTCGAAGGCGTCGAACTGGCCCAGTCTAGCCGCCGTGGCTATGCCTCCGTTTCCCCCGCCTACCTGGGCGTAGCGGGTAATGTGGGCTTTGGTGATCCCGACAGCGCCATCGGTGATTTTGGCGTCAACGTGATCAGCAAGATCTCCCTCGGCCCCCGGTTCTCCCTGCGGCCCGGTTTCTTCATCTCCGAGCGGTTTACCAACTTTGCTATCCCCCTCACCTACAACTTCAACGTTCTGTCGGCCCGTGGTGTGCGCTTCCAGCCCTACGTGGGGGCTGGGGTGGATGTGCCCTTCAATGGCAACACGGCCCTGATGCTGAACGCTGGAGCCGATGTGCCCATTTCCCGTGCCTTTACCCTCAACGCCGCCACTAACGTGCGCGTGACCAGTGGTTTTGGCCTGGGCTTTTCCCTCGGTGTGGGCTACAACCTGCCCTTTATCTTCGAGTAGATTCCCCAAATGCCCGATCCTAAGCTGACCAATGAATCGGGTGTCTTAATCTGACGATTGTCTTTTGAATCTGAGGATTTTTCTAAAGGCGGGTACCGACGGTATCCGCCTTTTCTATTAGGCTGGGCGGGCTCTGAGGCTTGCCCAAAACGCCTAGGGCATCTTGAGAGTACCCCAACGGTGGGGTTCACACTCAGGGACATCACAATGACCACATTAACCCGCGTTACCTGGGAACAGGTGTTGCACAGCTTTCAGCGCCACTGGGGCTACGACAGCTTCCGCCCTCCCCAGGCCGAGATTATCCAGTCCATCCTCGACCGTCGCGATGTGCTGGTGGTGTTACCCACCGGGGGCGGCAAGTCGATCTGTTTTCAGCTTCCGGCTCTGCTGCAATCGGGGTTGACCTTGGTGGTGTCGCCGCTCCTGGCCCTGATGGAGAACCAGGTGCAGGAACTGCGCGACAAGGGACTGCCCGCCGCCACCCTCCACAGCCAAATGCCGTCCTACCAACGTCGCCGCATTTTGCAAGACCTAGACCAGCAGCACCTGCGGTTGCTCTATCTCTCCCCCGAAACCCTGCTCAGCCCTCCGGTGTGGGATCGGCTCTGTAACCCAAGCCTTCAGCTTAATGGCCTGATTTTAGATGAGGCCCATTGTCTGGTGCAGTGGGGAGAAACCTTCCGTCCGGCCTACCGCCGCCTGGGGGCCGTGCGCCAAGCCCTGCTCGATGGACGCCCCCCCGGCAGCACCCTGCCCATCGCCGCCTTTACCGCCACCGCCGATCCCCAAGCCCAGCGGATTTTGCGTGAGGTGTTGCAACTCCATAATCCCCAGGTGGTGCGGCTCAACCCCCATCGACCCAACCTTCACCTGGCAGTCAAATCGGTGATGAGCCCGGGCCAGCGGCAACGGGCCATGGGGCAGTTCCTCCGTCAGCATCCCCACCAGGCGGGCCTGATCTATGTGCGCACCCGCCAGGATAGCGAAACCTTGGCCCAAACCCTAGAAACCCAAGGCTACCGCACTGCCCCCTACCACGGTGGGCTGGCGGGAAATGATCGCCGCCGCATCGAAGCCGACTGGATGGCGGACGATCTTCAGTTTGTGGTCTGCACCTCGGCCTTTGGCATGGGGGTCAACAAGCCCAACACCCGCTGGGTGCTGCACTACCAGGCTCCCTGCACCATCACCGAGTATGTGCAGGAGGTGGGGCGGGCCGGACGGGATGGCCAACCCGCCATGGCCCTGAGCCTGGTGAGCGAGCGCACGGGCTGGCTGGATAGCAGTGATCGCCAGCGGGCCAAATTTTTTGACACCCAAACCCAAACCCTGCAACGGAAGGCCCAGCGGTTGGTGCATCAAATTCCGGCCACGGGGGATGTGCGGGAGATTAGCCAAGCCTTCCCCCACGGGGCGATCTCCCTGTCCTGGCTGCACAGCACCGGACAACTGGTGTGGTTGGATCCCTTTCGCTACCAGTTGCAGCCCCAGGCCACCGGGGTTGCCGCCCCCCAAGCCAACGCCAGCCAGCAAATGCACCAGTTTTTGCACAGCCCCCAATGCCGTTGGCAAGCACTCCTAGAAGCCTTTGGTTTCCGTACCGAGGCCCAACGCCTACCCCGCTGTGGCCACTGTGACAACTGCCTAAAACCCCGTTGACCCAGGTCGGGGCGCATCGACCTAGCGCGGGACTCATGCGCCCTTCTGGCCACCGGGATGGGCTAGGGGCAGCAGCAGGCGACTGTGGATACGGCCATCCTCTAGGCGGGAGAAGGACACATCGCCACCCAACTGGTCGAGCAAGCTTTTGCAGATGGCCAGGTGGAGGCCCGGAGGTTCATCGAGAACAGAGGGGGCCAGTACATCGGCGCTACTGCCGACCTTCAGTTCCTCCAGCAAGGTTGGGTCGCAGAGGCCGTTATCGGTGATGGAGAGTTCCATCCAGGCGAGGTTGATGATCCGACACCAAAGGTCGATGCGTCCGCCCACGGGGGATCGTTGGCAAGCGGCCATGAGGACCTCGTAAATCACCATGTCGAGTTTGGTGATGTCCCCGGCGATCAACGTACTTCGGTCGCTGTCGTTGTGAACCTTCGACCACAGTTGACGGCTTTCTAGGGCGGGGGTAATGCGTTCAATGGCTCGGCTGAGGAGGCTAATCAGGGGGGTGGTTTGAGCCTGGAAGCGTAGTTGCCATCGCTCTCGCCCCAGCATGTCCTGGGCCTCCTGCACCATTCGCTGAAGTTGCCGCAGGGGTTGGGAGGTCGCCGCTGGGATCGGGGAATCCTGAGCATTGGTTGAGGGGGCGAGTTCGTGGATCACCTTGGCCAGTTGGCGATAGGTTTCTTCTAGATAGTGATGCTTATACCAGTTGAGTTGTTCGAGATCCTGGCGCTGTTGGGTGAGGGTGCTGGCCAAGTAGAGATGCCGCCGCGACCAGGCCAGTTGGTTGATCAGGAGGTTGACTATGGTGATCTGATGGTTTCCCCAGATGGGGGGCGCGGCAGACACCACCACCAAGGCCGCCGTGACGGCGTGGTGAGGGGACGTGCGCAGTGCCTTGGCCAAAATACGACTGCCCTGGGGGGCCGATAGCCATGCCTGGGTGGCAGCGGGCAGTTCGGTGGTGGGCAGAGTGATCAGGTCGTCGGTTTGGATGACCCAGTGCAGTAGTGCGTCGTCGGTGGGAATAGGGGCCGTGGTTGGCACCTCAAGGTGATCCTCTTGACTGACCACCTGGGTAATCTGGGCCTGGGGGTCGCCCGGTTGCCAGGTCACCACCAGCGCCACCGAGGCCTGAAGCCACTGCAAAACGTACTGGAGGGTGGTTTGCTCTAGGCGGTCAACCTCAACGCTTTGGGACAGGGTTTTCAGTCCCCATTCCAGGGCGTTGTAGGTGTCCTGCTGTTGATTCATCTGCCGCTGAAGCTGCCATTGGTGCAAAATCACCCCAATTTGCCGTCCCACGGCCATCATGAGGGTCTGTTCCGCCACCGTCCACTGGCGGGGGGTGCCATCGCTAACCACCACCACCCCCTCCGGTGCATGGCCGGGCAGGGTGGTTTCATACCAGTAAAGAAAAAATGTAGTGGATCCGATTCGCCCA
>JBBAWV010000043.1:0-34335 GCA_040396995.1 Nodosilinea sp.
GTCTCCTTAGGTATCGGGATTCTAGACCGCTTACACAAAATTCTGATCAGTCTCCTTTTTGGGTAAATTTCACCCCGTTGCTCACTAGGTTAACGATCACCTGCCGCAGCCGAGTGACATCGCCAATGATGCGGCGGGGAACGTCGGGGGCGATGTGCGCTCGCAATTCCAGCCCCTTTTCTTCGGCTAGGGACGCCATCATATGCACCACATCCTGCACGCAGCGATGCAGGTCAAAGCCCCGACGCTCTAGCTCCAGCTTGTCGGCCTCAATTTTCGAGAAATCTAGAATGTCGTTGATTAGCGCCAGCAGCATGGAGCCGCTGTTGTGGATGGTATCGACAAAATCCTGTTGCTCGTCGTCGAGGTGGGTGAGCCGCAGCAGATCGGTGAGGCCAATGATGGCATTCAGGGGGGTGCGAATTTCGTGGCTCATGGTGGCCAAAAAGTTTGACTTGGCCTGGTTGGCCGCCTCGGCGGATCGAATCGCCCGTTCCAGTTGTTGCTGTACCCGTTTGCGCTGGGTAATGTCGCGATACTGCCAGAGGTGCCCCTGGTAGTCGTTGTCAATGAAGATGGGAATGTAGTCCCGCTCTAGGGTGCGACCATCCACCAGATCCACTTCTCGGTCGAGGACAGGTTGACGGTTTTGCAAAATCCGTTGAATGTCTTCCACCACGGCATGCGGGTCTTGGAATAGAGTAGCCGCTTGCCCCAACAGACGACCGCAGTCAGGTCTGCGCAGATCCTCTGGGGAGAGGGGAAGCTGAAAAATGTCGCAAAAGGTCTGGTTCGCCAGCAAAATTCGGCGGCTTTCGTCCTCCACCAAAATGCCCGCCTCCAAGTTTTGAATCAGGGTGGTCAGCCGAGACATGGTCTTTCGGAGTTGCAGTTCCGTCTGCTTTTGCTCCGTGATGTCTCGCACCACTCCCAAACACCCCAGCACCTTGCCAGAGGGATCGGTGAGCGGACTGTAGCGGGCTTCAAAAAACCCCTTCCGTCCGGTCTCGGGAACTGTAAACGCTCGATTTTGGGCCACGATGGAATGCCCCGCCATGGCCATGGCCATCAGCTTATCCTCGCCCTTGGCCTTCAGGGAGGGAAACACATCCCAGGCCACCTGCCCAATCACTTCTTGCCGAGGGAGACCCGCGATCTTCTCCATCGGCCCATTCCAGACCTGATAGCGAAAGTTGGTATCCAGGGCGATAATGCCGTCCACCGCACTTTCAATCAGCCGTTCGGAAAATTGCCGCAGTTGCATCTGCTGAATGGCGTGGAACAGATGTTGGGCCAACTGCCGCAAAAACGACAGTTCCAGCGGGCTCCAGTGGCGGGGCTGGCTCTGGTGTGCCACCAAAAAACCCCACACTTCGAGGTGGGACGGTAGGGTGTCCTGCCATTGCGCCGCCCTTTGCCAATCTAGGCTTTGGTAGATGGGAACGAGCACACTGGCCTGAATGCCCAGGGCCGAGAGCATAGTCTGCTCGCAGGGACTAAGATCCGCCTCTGCCAGGTTATCGATGGCCCTGGGCTGTTGTAGGGTGGTCTCCGCCAGCCAGCGCTGGAGGCACTGGGACAAATCCACGGAATGGTCTGGCAGGGGGGACAGGTCGGCCTTGGCCTGAACGGCAACAGCCTGGGCTTGCCCAAAGGCATCCATTTGGTAAATCACCACCCGGTCGATGCCCAACAGCTTTTGGACATCATCCACCGTGTTTTGCAGAATATCCTTCAGGCTATCGGCCTGGTACAAGCGTAGGGCCGCCGCAGAGACAAAATCCAAAAAGTGGGGCGCACCGCTGAGGCTAGGCAGACTCATACTGAACCTCTCGCACGAATAGGCATTGTTCAAAGGTTTGAAGTTTGTCGGCAGCGAAGGATCGGTTGTGCCGCAGCCCATCCACCAGCAGCCGCTGCATTTGGTAGTAGGTGCCCAGGGTTTCGTCCGTAGCGCCAGCCATCAACCCACCGGTAGCCCCATCCGCCCAAGCACCCCGCCAGCGGCGATAGCTAAGCACAGACTGCTGAAGCCCTTGCCACCACTGCACCCCCAGGGAATCACACCAGGTCGCCAAGGCCCCCTTCTCTTCCAGCGCATCCAGCAGTTGGGTCTGGAACTGGATCAGATTCTCGGCAAAATCATTCCCCAGGGAAAAGCGCTGGTGCAGATCCATCGCAAAGGCCAGGTCAAACCCACGCTGCACATCGGGATCACCCAGCCAGCCCCGCGCCTGGTGTAGCAAGCGCATCAGGGCTTCATCCAGGGCGAGGCTGGGGGGTAAATCTAGCGCCAGTCGGGAATCTAAAGCGGTGGCCAGGTCAATCCCCTGCTCTAACCACAGGCCCAGGTAAAATCCCCGCAGCGCCGCCGGGTGATAGTCTTCCGCGACGGACTTAGCCTGACCGTCGGCCCAGCCTACCAGCGTCATCAACCGGGGATGGGCCAGGACATACTGCTGGCTCTGCCGCCAGAGGGCTTCCCACAGATCGTCCGGCTGGGGCACCATTTCTATCGTCAGGAGGATCGCTTCCCGCCAGCGAGCATCAGCAACGTGGCTGGCCAGGTCAGCCCAGTCCTCGGCCCCGGTTCTTTGCAAGGCCGTTAAGGCCCATCGGCGGGCCGTGAGAAATTCCTGAAAACTGAGGTGAGCAAAGGCATAGCTGCCCATCTCCCGTTCCGTCAACATGCCGTAGTGCTCAATCAACACTTGCAAAATGGATTTGCTGTCGGCCCACAGCCGATCCAGGGTATCGCCCTGGGCACCCCGACTCACCAGACTTTTGGCAATCAGGCCCAGCAGTTCTGCCTCTTCCAGCACCAATCGGCCCTGCTCAAAGCTGTGGGTCGCGACCTCAGCCAAAATCCCGGTCAGATCCAGGGAAGATAGGTGCCGCAGGGGCTGGTGACGATGGATGCCCCGCTGCTGATCCCACTGCCCCAGCAGCAAATCTAGCGCCTGCTGATACAGCTTGCTACGCTGCTCTGGAAACTGGCCAAACCGCTGAAAAACCAGGCACATCAAATGCAGCAGGATGGGGGTCAGGGCCATTTCCCGCAGGCGGTCGTTTTCTGGGTGGTTGAGGGTCTGCAAGAACGTGGTAGCGAACCACTCCCCCTGGATGGGCTGGCTAGCCGCAAACCACTTCTGCACAAAGACCTCGACCTGCTGAGGGGCAAATTCCGTCAGTTCTAGAGTCACTAAGCCGTTGAGTTGGGGCAAAGGCCCGCCACTGCGCCCAGATACCAGTACCCGCAGACCAGGGTAGGTATCCAATAGCGCCTGGATCTGCTGGGTCATGGCCCGATGCTGATCGGCGGGGAGTTCGTCCCAGCCATCCAGCAGCAGCCAGAGTCTGCCCTGCTGCCAAAGATGATCCACTTGCGATGGGCTTAATCCACTGGCTAACCAGCGCTGGTTCAGGTACTGCTGCACGTTGATGTCCGCCTCCGGCACCAGGGCCAACTGACGCAGACGCAGAAAAACGGGCAGGTAAGCCATCCCGTCGCTCTGCAACCGTTCCGCCCCAATTTCCAAAACCAGATGCTGCAACAGGGTGGTTTTGCCCGCCCCCGGCCCCCCTACGATCAGCACCCGCGAGTGGGGCTGTATGGCCTCGGTGGCCGGAGTCTTCGCTGGGCTACCCGCTGTTCCAAACCGTTGATGGGGCCGTACATACGCTTCGGTGTAGAGCTGGGCCAGGGTGATGGGCTGGTGCAGGTCGAGGGGCAGCTCCAGCAGTTGGCATTGAGCTTGGGCCAGGGTAATGAGGTGCGACCGCGCCTCGGCCCAAGCATCCGACGGGTTCTCGGACGTCGATGCAACGGTGGCCTGGGCCTCTTCCAGAACCCGATTCGGCGTATCCGAAACAAAAGCCGTTCGATCAACAATATCTTCCCAATCCAAATCCAGGGTGAAACAGATATCGATAAAAATGTGCCGCTCCACCGGACGTCCAGCAAAAAACTTCCACACCGACTGACGGGTTTGCAAACCCACCTCAGCCGCCAGATATTCCTGGGTCCATCCTCGCAAGTCAAAGGCTCGCTTGGCCCTAATGATGCCGTCTTGAGATGCCTTAAGCGACCGTTTTGCCATGTTGCTTCCGGGTATATTGTGAGGTCTTAGCAAATCACTGCTTTCTAAGACACTGTTCTAGAAGCCATCCTCTTGAACCGGAAATAAACCAGGAAAACAGGCAAAAATCAGTATTTATGCCGCCATAAATACACTGAGAATACAAATAAAAACCAGTATTTCTGCGGCCATAGTGAAATCTAGTCTGGGAGAATCTCTACCGCACCAGCAGCGTCACCCCAGCCATCAACAATCCTAGGCCCAAAGCCTTGGTAAGATCCATAGGCCGTACCATGGCCCCAAACAACCCGTAGTGGTCGATGATGGCCCCCGCCACAAACTGGGTGGCGACCATCACCGTGAACCCCGCCGCCACCCCCATCCGGGGCACCACATAGCCAATGGATCCAATAATCATTAGCCCCATCAGCCCAGAGGTGAGGGCATACCAGGGCACCGTATCCCACGCCTTGAGGTTTCCGCCCTGGGCCACCAGCATCGCCACAGCGACAATCACCGCACCGCCAGAGTAGGTGATAAACACACTCTCCAGCGGCCCCATCGCCACCGAAAGCAACCCCATAAACTGGCCTTGCAGCGCCGTGGCAATGCCACCCATCATGGCCAAGAAAATTACAACGAAGTTTGCCATAGCAGATGCTTATACAAGGGTGGGGTCAACGTCTATTTAACTTACCCTCAAAGTCGAGTTTTCAGCCGCAAATTTGCCTGTGCCGCCCCGACCTACTCCCAGTCCACGCGGTCAATGCGGTCGATAAAGTCCAAATTCGCCAATTCCATCAGAATCAGAACGGCATTGGGTTGGTGGGTATTGCCAATCGCCAACACCTGATCCGCTGTGCAGCCAATCCGCCCTGGACTGTGGGGATACAGCATCAGCGACGGATCAATGGTCTGCACCGTTTCTAGGAAGGCAGGCTCCTCAGGCACGCAAAACTCGTAGTCCAAGGATCGTTTGCCGTCCGGTGGCCCATAAAGCCCGTTTTCGTCGATCTGTTCCAGATCAAAGGTAATTTTATCCAGGGCCATGGGCTGATCCGCATCGGTCATGGGTTGACAGGCCAAGGTCAGCAGTCCAACCAGCCCCAACCCAGCCCAGCGCCTACCATATCGCCCAAAAATAAACGCCATCGGCCCAATCCCAACATCAACTCGACAGAAATCCCCATGGCCCTATCAGCGCTGGGGTTTACGATTCGCAGAGGACAACCCCAGCAGCAACAGCCCCACCGCTGCCGCCACCATCCCCACCGCCGCACCAAAGGCCAGCAGCACCCCAAAGGGAATTTCGATGGATTGCAGCGTCAGCAGCCGAATGGAAACCGGGGTGGCATTTTGCACCGCCACAATGGCCACCGCTGCCACCCACAGGGCCGGAATCAACGCCAATAACGGTCTTGCCATAGGAAATTACCCAGAATCAGGACGGATCTCAGAAAAAGTGGGGGTTGCCAGAGGACAGCCTCTTTGAGTAGTATAGGCAACTGGGCTATACGAGAAAGATCATGGCAAAACGGGTACAGGTAGTTCTCACCGAAGACATTCGTAAACTGGGTCAGAATGGCGACCTTGTGGAAGTAGCACCGGGCTACGCACGTAATTATCTCCTGCCGAATGGCAAGGCCGTCCGCACCACCCCTGGCGTGTTGAAGCAGGTGGAGCGTCGTCGCGAGGCCGAGCGTCAGCGTCAGCTTGAGATTAAGCAAGAAGCCGAGGCCACCCAAAAAGCCCTGGCCACCATCGGCATGTTCACCATCCAAAAGCCCGTGGGCGAAAACGACGCCATCTTTGGTACCGTCACCTCCTCCGATGTGGCCGATGTGATCAAGTCTCTGTCGGGCAAAGAGGTAGATCGTCGCGACATCACCGTTCCCGACATCAACAAACTCGGTGAGTACCAAGCCCAAATCAAGCTTCACGCCGAAGTGACGGCCACGGTCAACCTGCGCATCATCGCAGAATAGCCTCCGGGTCACAATGTAGACAGCCCCGGCCCTTGACCGGGGTTCTTTTTCGAGCTATTTATAGTACAATTGAACTAAATTATTTCGGTTCAGAATAACCTCGATAGCCCGATGCCCTGGAATCCCTCACCCTAAATCCCTCTCCCGTGGGGAGAGGGATTTTGAACCTTTCTAGCTCCCCTTTCCTCGTGGGAGAGGGGCTGGGGGTGTAGCTTGCTGCCCGTTAGGGTGGGCCAAAGACACAACTGGAAGCAGATATCTTCACGATTGTAGTCTTTGGTTTAATCCAAACTCAGGTGAAATTTATTTTGGATCCACTTTGTCATTTATTTTCCTCGCCAAGGATGATGATTGTCCCCAGCCAGTGGCTACCTATGCGTCAAGCATTTCAAAGTTCCACAGTTGTGGAAGTCCATCTATGGAAGTCCATCATTTCCCAAAGCCGCACGCCCCTCTAGCACCATCGCCCAGGCAGGCTGAGACAACCCGCCCCGAAATTCTACAGCCTGATACACTAGGGCTCTAAACATTGGCCCCCTTCCGCCCCGGACTTGCCATGGTACAAAACTTGCAGTTTGATGCGGTCAACGACCGACTGCCGCCCCAAAATATTGAGGCCGAAGAAGCTATCCTAGGCGGCGTGCTGCTCGACCCGGAGGCCATTGGTCGGGTGATGGAAATCCTCACCCCTGATGCCTTTTACATCGGTGCCCACAAGGAAATTTATCGCGCCGCTCTGGATCTCCATGCCAAGGGCCAACCCACGGATTTGCTCACCATTACCGTGTGGCTGAAGGATCACGACAAGCTGGAGAAGGTGGGGGGCCAAGCCCGCATCGCCCAACTGATTGACCGCACCGTCAGCGCCGCCAACATCGACCAGTACGCCACCCTGGTGATGGACAAGTACACTCGGCGGATGCTGATTCAAACCGGGGGCGAAATTGCCCAGCTCGGCTACGATACGACGGTTCCCCTGGAAAAAGTGCTGGATCAGTCGGAACAAAAGCTGTTTGGCATTACCCAGGTGCGACCCCAGGTGGGCCTCACGGCAACGTCAGATATTTTGATCGACACCTTCGCCGAAATCGAGCAGCGTTCCCTCGGCGTGGTGCTTCCCGGTGTGCCCTGCGGCTTCTACGACCTCGATGCCATGACCCAGGGCTTCCAGCGCTCCGACCTGATCATTACGGCAGCGCGTCCATCCATGGGGAAATGCCTCAGTGCGGAGGCCCAAATTCTGCTGGCCGATGGCAGCCTCAAAACCATTGGCGAAATCTACCAAGCCCAAACCGCCGACCTCCTCACCCTCGGCCCCAACTGGCGGTTTCACATCACCCAGCCCAGCGCCTTCGTGGATGATGGCCAAAAACCCGTCTTTCGTGTCACCACCCGCTCAGGCCGCACCCTAGAAACGACCCTCACCCATCCCTATCTGACGCTTCAGGGCTGGCGGCCTTTATCGGAATTAGCGGTAGGTCAAAAAATCGCAGTTCCCCGCATTTTGCCCGTCTTTGGGAATGAAGAACTGCCGGAAGCAGAAATTACACGCCTAGTCGATCAACGGGGTCAAGGTGGCTTCGCACACCCTGAATCTCAAGGTGATCAGGCTCAAGAGATGGATGGCATCCCATCGGTCATTTTTCGCCTCAATCAACGTTGTCTTGCACAGTTTCTTAACCGTCTTTTTGCAGCAGCCTATGGTTGGGCAACGGTATCCACGTTAGGTCAAGCTCAGTTAGGACTGACCAACATCCACGAAACCCTAGCACGTCAGGTTCAGCACCTACTCCTACGGTTTGGTGTCCTCTCCCAGATCAGAATGAATGCTGTCGTAACCGAGGGAGATCCTTCTCCCCTATGGCAACTCGACATCACCGATGCGCCCTCCATCAAAACCTTCATTCAAGACATTGGCATCTTTGGCAAAGAAGACTCCATCGAGCGGGTGAAATCGGCCCTGCAAAATCGCCGCTATCAAACGAATCAAGACCTCATTCCCCTAGAAGTTTGGGACATTTTGAGAGAAGCGAAAGGTGCAGAATCGTGGCAATCCCTAGCGCGTCGGGCCGGACTGCAAGGCACCAGCAACATTCATGCTGGCAAACGTGCCCCCACGAGGGAACGCCTCTTTGCCCTAGCTACAGCCTTAGAACGCACCGATCTGCAAAACCTCGCCACCAGCCAGGTGTATTGGGATGAAATCGTCGCCATTGAACCCTTGGGTCTCAAGCAGGTCTACGATCTCACCATCCCAGAAACCCACAACTTTGTGGCCAACGATATCTGTGTTCACAACACCAGCTTCGTGTTGAACATTGCCCGTAACATTGCCGCGCTGCAAAAGCTGCCCGTGGCCATCTACAGCCTAGAAATGTCGAAGCTGCAATTGGTTTACCGTTTGCTCTCCAGCGAAGTGGAAATGGAAAGCAGCCGCCTCCGCACCGGACGCATTGCCCAAAATGAATGGGAAAAACTGGGCCATGCCATCAGCGTGTTGTCACAAATGCCAATTTTTATTGACGACACACCAAACATTTCCGTCACCGAAATTCGGTCTCGCTGCCGTCGCCTCCAGGCCGAACAGGGCGGTGCCTTGGGCCTCGTGTTGATCGACTATCTGCAACTGATGGAAGGCGGCGGCGATAACCGGGTGCAGGAACTTTCTAAGATGACCCGATCCCTCAAGGGTTTGGCCCGCGAGCTAAACGTGCCCATCATTGCCCTCTCCCAGCTCAGCCGGGGGGTGGAATCTCGCACCAACAAGCGCCCGATGATGAGCGATTTGCGCGAGTGCGTGACCGGAGACACCTTAGTTACTTTGGCGGATGGCCGTCGAGTACCTATCCGAGATCTGGTCGGCCACACCCCTGAAGTCATCAGCTTAGACAGCCACGGCAAGCTCATCCAAGCCCAGGCTGAAGTGGTTTGGGAAGTAGGTACTCGCCCCGTTTATACCTTGACTACCGCCAGCGGACGCAAAATTCGACCTACCACAGAGCATCGCTTGTATACTCTCGACGGATGGCAACGCCTGAAGGAATTGAGTGCAGGAAGCCATATCGCAGTTGCCCAGGATCAACAGGAAACCGCTGGTATTTTCTGGGATGAGGTAATTTCTATTGAACCTGCTGGTGAAGAGCCTGTTTATGACTTGACGGTTCCAGGGCCAGAGTCTTGGTTGGCAGACGGCATTGTATCCCACAACTCTGGAGCTATCGAACAAGACGCCGACCTGATTATGATGCTCTACCGTGAGGAATACTACGATCCCGATACGCCCGATCGCGGCATTGCTGAGGTGATTATTACCAAGCACCGGAATGGCCCCACGGGCACCGTCAAGCTGTTGTTTGAGCCGCAGTTTACCCGTTTCCGTAACCTGGCCAGTCCGGGGATGTAGGGCAGCAATTAATTCAATGAACCCTTGGGCTGCTGAAACCCTTTCATCATGGTGGCGAGGGCTTTGTCAGATTGCAGACGGGTGGCAAACACCAGCAGGTTATTCACAAAACCATAAACCGCTGTGCGTTCGCCCTTTTCCATGGCGCGATAGCCAAAGGTGGCGACTTCTGCCGAGGTGGGCAGTTTGCCGCTGAAAAATTCGAGTTGTCCCATGCCCGCCACCTCCTGAAATTCCGATTCCGTGGGGCCAGGGCAGAGGGTAGTTGCGGTCACACCCGTGCCTTCTAGTTCGCTGGCAATGGCTTCGGTGAAGGATTGCACAAAGGCCTTGGAGGCGTAGTAGACCGCCATGTATGGCCCCGGCAAAAAGGCGGCAGTGGAGGCTACGTTCAGAATGCGGCCTTGGCCTTGGGCGATCATCCCCGGCAAAACCAGGCGGGTGAGGTGGGCAAGCGCCACGATATTGAGTTGGAGCATGGCGTTTTGCTGTTCCCAATCGGTTTTGGCAAAGGGTTCTAGCAGGCCAAACCCAGCATTATTCACCAGGGCATAGAGAGGTTGGCCGAGGGTTTGCATCCAATCGAAGAGATCTTGACGGGCCTGGGCATCGGTCAAATCGGCGGGATAGGGCCACACCGTGACGCCATAGGTTTGCTCGATATCTTGTTTTAAGGTGGTCAAACGGTCTTCTCGACGAGCCACCGCAATTAGATCATGGCCTTGGGCGGCGCACACCTTCGCCATTTCGTAGCCAATGCCGCTGGAGGCACCCGTAATCAGAACAAGCCTTGTCATGGGAATGAGGAACTGGGGTAAGAACGCCTTTATCCTAACGAAGGTCGGACACCTAGGGAAAAGCAAAAACCCTGCCACGGGGACAGGGTTTTCAACAAGATTCTAGAGTTTTCAACAGCACAGGCTCGTTTTCCACAGGGGGATAGGTTTTCCCCAGAACCCTAGTTTTTTCAACTGTTTGGCCCGTTTTCCACAGGGGGGCTTACTTTTCAACAGGATCAGATGTTTTCCACAGCTAGCCGCGAATTTGCACAGGCATCACCAGGTAGGTAATTTTGGCCTCTCCCAGGGGGCTCAGCACGGCGGGGCTGGTGGCGGTATTGCACTGCATCTGCACTTGGTTGCCGTCAAAGGCTTTGAGGCCATCCAGCAGATAGCGGACGTTGAAGGCAATATCCAGGTCGTCGCCGCTAATTTGGGCGGGTAACTCTTCACGACCGCTGCCCACTTCCTGGGCTTCCACCGAGAGGGCAACGACCTGCTGCGCACTATTGAGAGACATTTTGATGATGTCGTTTTTTTGGCTGGCCAAAACGGCGATGCGCTCCAGGCTTTTCATCAGCCCTGGCCGATCTAGGGTGATTTGGCGGGCAAATTGCTTCGGCAGCAGTTGGCGATAGTTGGGATATTGCCCTTCCAGCAGGCGCGTCGTCAGCTTCTGTTGCCCTAGGTCAAACAACACCTGGGTTTCATCCAACCGAACCTGCACCGGATCGCTGGAGGTATAGCCCTGAATCATCCGCTCTAGCTCGCGCAGAGCCTTAGCGGGGAGGGTGACATTCATGTCGAGGGGGGCAGCGGAGCCTGTCTCATCAATGGTTTGCACCACCGCCAACCGATGGCCATCCGTCGCCGCAAACTCCAGAATTTCCGCATCGGACAGCAAATGTACCCCCGTCAACACCTGCTTCGTTTCATCGCCGCTGGTGGCAAACAGCGACCCCTTCAGCCCGTGCAGCAGCGATTCCGCCGAGAGGGCAATGGCGTCCCCTTCCTCCACGGTGGGCAGGGCCGGATAGTCTTCAGCACTAAGGCCACGCACCTCATAATGGCCAGAGGAGCTGGTGATGGTCACCGTCTCACTCTCCTTGTTCAACTCCATGAGGACATCTTCGTTGGGCAGGCGAGACACAATATCGCCCCACAGCTTCGCGGGCAAGGTCAGAACCCCCGACTCCTCCACCTGGGCCGCAAAGCAGCTTTCGATGCCTAACACCTCATCAAAGCCCACCAGGGTTACGGTCTGCTGGGCGGCATCCGCCTTCACCCAGATGTTGCCCAACACAGGCCGACTAGGGCGCGAGGGCACCGCCCGACTCACCGACGACAGTTGCTGGTTTAGCTCATTTTGAGAACAGACAAACTTCATAGTGGGCTCACGCAGGTCAGATTACAGGGGGCAAGGCATGGAGGTCTTCCAGGCCACCGCAGGGAAAACAAGTTTCCACAGTTGTGGAAGTTCCTCAGTTTTAGCAGTATCTCATTTTTCTTGATCGCTGGCAGAAAGCCATGGCAGACAAGCTATCCCAGTCCTGGAAAGGTCAGGGGAGAGGGAGAGATCAAAAATTGTGGATAACGCTGAGGCGGTGGTGCCCTTTTTAGGCTGGGAATCCACGCCAGAAATGGGCTTAGAAAGCCTTGCATCAACACTGGGGAATTCTTAAGTGCTTACCCAATGAAATTTATCGGGGTTGATGTTTAGGCCATTAAAGCGGCGACAAGCCACAAATTGAGAAAACTTTGTTTAGCAAAAACAATCTAACACTGTTTTTGCTGTTCATCAATGGGCTGTTTTTTGGAACCTTGCAACAGCCTTTAAAAGAAATAATTTAAAAGATAGTAGTAGTAATAGGGGCTGTGGAAACTGAGGAAAACCCTGGGATCGGTTGATGGATATAGATTTGAAACTTCAAGCCCTTGGGGAAAACCCTCTAGGAAATCAAGGTGTTTTCAACAGGGCTAATCAAGACTTTTGATAATCCACATTTTTTAGATAGTTTTCCACTGGTTTTCAACGGATTTTCCCCAGAAAAAAGCCACTTTTCCACAACTCTTTTTAGAGAAAATTAATGATCTTTGAACATTGGTTTATTGATCGTTGATAGTGTCCGCTAAAACGCTGGGAACGATCTTGCGATACGTTGCTTCATTACAGCAGTCGCATTGCCCGTAGAATCACTAGCCGCTGCGGCTAATTCCTCACAATGGACGTGAAATGACTTGGCTTAATAGCCTGAAAAACGATACTTGGTCGATGCGAGGCAATGACGTTTAGAGCGTGGCGACCGAGATTTGAAATAGATGCCCTATCCCCTGTAATCCATGCTGCATAAGGAGTTGTGTCGATGATGGCCACTGCAAAGCTGCGTTGATGAGTTCTGTGTAATGGTGCTGGCTTCTGATCAGCCAATCACAATTTTCGCGACTCCAAAATCATTACGCTATGAAGTGCGATCACCGTGCAAGATAGGTCTTCCGTCCCTGGAATTTTGCCTGATGATGGCTGTGGATTACTTTCATCCAAAAAAATTCCTACATCAAAAACGATGCAGACACTTTTTGCCCAAATAGGCTGTGTATGGGATGTTTCGACGGTGGTGTGCGGAAAAAACAGTGCCGATTCGTGACCTAGCCCCTGTGGATAACCTCCTCAAACCTGTGGATAACGCTCTGAGGAAATGGTCTACCGATCCGAGTGGCTTGGGTGTAGTTGTTGAAATGCATGAACAGGGGATCAAGCCACAAACTAGCCTGATGAATTCGCCCCACGCCCAACCGTCTTTAGGGAACGGCAAGAACGTCAGGTTCGCCATACTCCTCGTTGTCGGTTGAGCGGCGCGATAGGAGAAATTTCGTCACGCCTCAGATGTTGCTTCGGTGGGGGGCTTGAGGACTAAAATCGCACAGGGTGCTCGATGCATAACATAGTTGCTGACGCTGCCCATCATCATTTCTGTTAAGCCACTGCGGCTATGGCTACCCATCACAATTAAGTCGGCTTTCCACTGTTGGGCTGCTTTGCAAATCACTTTTCCTGGACGACCTAAAAGCTGCCGAAATTCTGCCTGAATGCCCGCCGCATTGGCTTGTCTGGCCAATTGTTGAAGTTGCTCTAAACTGTGGGCTTCATAGCGATGCCAGTCGGCCTTCCAGGTCTCTAGGTTAATGTCTGTGCCCGGTGCCCAATAGATGGAATCGAGGCGATGGCCGAGGGGAAGGGGACTACTTTCCTCCTCCCCAGAAAGGCTATGAACCAGCAGCAGGTTGGCCTGCATGGCCTTAGCAAGGTCGAGAGCCTGCTGGAAAATGGCATGGCTCAGGACGCTGTTATCAATGGCGACGAGAATTTTTTGGTACATAAACTCAGCCCTCAAAACGATGGGTCAACACAATGGGTCGGTTGAGGGCAATGAGTCGCCAAGGCGTGAGGATGCGTTAGCCGTGGTGGGCGGCTTGGTCGTGACGGCTAACCAGCCAGTAGATCAGCACCACAACGCCTAAGGCTCCCAGTTTGGTGGCGAGGTAGAGGGTGTCTTGGTAGGTAAAAATGAAGGACAACATGGGCAGACCCTCCAGGAATCATGAACCGTGAAGCGCCGTTGGACTGGAATCGCCCTTACCTCTATTGTCTGAGGGATTTCCCGGATTTTGGGGATTTGCAATGAAGCGTTAACGGCCCTTACAAAGGATTACAGGCCTTAGCGAAGCCAATTCTGGCTGATTTTCCCTGGCTGTCGCGGACGAGAAGATCGTTCCCTTACCGTTTGGAACCTCAGTTCGGGATAGCCTCAGTGGCCCGATGCCCTGCCAGCCCGCCCTGACGGGAAGCAAGCTACACCCTAAATCCCTCTCCCATGGGGAGAGAGACTTTGAGCCTTTCTAACTCCCCTCTCCTGGTGGGAGAGGGGTTGGGGGTGAGGGGATCCGGGGCATCGGGATGCTGAACTTACCCCGAACTGAGGTTATAAAGAGCCTTATACCAAATCCTAATCGAATAACCCCGATTCCCAGCCCAGTAAACCGTAGGGGCGAGGTCTCCTCGCCCGCTGATACCGGGGGCAAACAAGTCGGATTTGGTATTAGACGGTGGTGAAGGGTTTACTGTCTTCGTGACAAAGTTCGTACACTAGGTTGCGCCCAGACATGGCGGCAATGGGGACGCTGCCCCCTGGTTCTGTCCAGTGGCCGATCATGGCAAAGTTTTTTAGCCCCGGCAGTCGTTTGGGGATGCCCTGCACCATCATCGGCAGGGTGTCTTTGGTCAATAGCCAGCCACAGCTCGACCCCTGCCAGTTGCGGGTGGTGCGTTCGTGGCTGAGGGGAGTTCTCACCTGCATCACCTCAATGTCGCTGCGAAGGCCGGGGTAGCGCTGGTTGAGCCACTCTAAAACGGTTTCCACTTCGGGCAGTTCGTTTTCGGGGGGATGGCCATCGCCGTAGGCGGCTTGCCAATGGCGATAGGGGGTGGTCATCAGGGCCATGAGGATGGATTTGCCCGGAGGAGCCAGGGATGGGTCGATGTTGTAGTGTTTGAGGCTGATCTCGCCCTGCGGGGCTCCGGCAATGGTGAGGGGTTCCCCTAGCAGGTAGGTGGCCCAGTGGGGCTCGGCGGATAGATCGCGATTCACGCCGAGGCACACCTGAAACTGGGAGTACATGGGGAGATCGCTTCTGTAGATTTTCTCCAGTCGGTGGTGGAGATAATCTCCTTGCAGCAGGTGGAAGAGGGTATGGCGACCGTCGCAGGCGGAAATCACCCGATTGGCCCGGTACTCGCGCTGATCGGTGAGGCGCACCCCTACGGCCTGGTCGCCCTCCAATAAAACTTGTTCCACAGGGGTGGAATAATAAATTTCTCCACCCAGGGCCAGGTAGCGCTGCTCGATGGCCTTCACAAAGGCGAGGGAACCACCCTGGGGAAATCCGGCGTTGCCATTGTCGAGGTAGGCCAGCAGCGACATCCCCACCATCACGGGCACCTCTGGCCAGGAAAACATGTGGGGAACGGCCCGCTGCAAAAACGGATTCTTAAACTTGGTGCCCAAATCTTGCAACGATAGACTCCCCCACTTGCCGAGGGAATTCACAAAGGGCAACACCTGCCGCCCAATTCTGGCCCAGTCGGCTGCGGTCATCATTGATTTGGGCTTTTGTTGCAGAATCGACAGGTCGAAGTCCTTGAAATTACGCACCCCTTTGCAAAACTGGTCAATCAGCTTGGCATCCTGGGGCGCAAGGCTCTTCATGTGCTCGGCCAGGATTTCCGTATCGCTGTGGACGGTGAGCACTTCCCCGTTGGGGCCGTACAGTTGGGCCAGGTAATCTTCATGCAGAAAGGGCACCTGGGGAATGACGCCCAACTCTTCCCAGGTGGTGTAGAACGGCTGCCCTGGCCCGTTGCCAAAGATGTAGTGTAGGCCACCCTCCATGCAATAGCCCTGCTGCCAATCGGCCCAACAGGAACCCCCTGGCCCTGCCTGGGCTTCAATAATGCGGCTTTGGTAGCCATTCATTTGGGCATAGCAGCCCGCCGCCAGCCCCGCCACCCCGGCACCAATAATCACAATATCGGTCGTATCAGCCATCGGGAGAAACCCATCAGTGTCTCTAGCCTAGGCCAAGTTCAGCCGGGATAGCTCAGATTTCAGAATCTTTCCTGAAGCGGAGAATGGTCTAAAAATGAGCGCTAGATAGCCAGCCCCCCAACCCGGTTTCTTGGTCTCCAGCCCTGTCATGCTGTCAGTGAGCGATGCAGCAACCGGGTTTTTAGAAATCACGGCTATGAAAATAGTACCCTTGATCTATGTGTCTGATGTATGATGGTGGCAGGTCTCTGCCGAGGGCACCGGATCGTAGCCCCCAGGATGGAAGGGATGACAGCGAGTGATGCGCCGCACCGCTAACCAGCTTCCCTTCAGTGGCCCGAACCGCTCGATGGCAGTGAAGGCATACTGCGAACAGGTGGGCGTGAACCGACAGGTAGGCGGAAAAAGTGGCGAAATGAACCGTCGATAGCCCTGAATGAGCAGCAATAAAACAGCTTTCATAGGTCTATTTTAAGCGCTCATTCGTCAAAGACCCCAGTTGATCTTGATGCGGCTCCATTCAGGATACCACTGTCCTATTCGGAGTCCTTAGATCGTGGGAAGACTCTGTTAGATTGGCGAATCGGCGGCTAGGATGGCGGCTTAGAATAGGAGTAGATCTGCGGTATAGGTATGGCTGATCCCGTCACCATCGAAGATATTTATGAGCTATTTCGACGCTCCCAGGCCGAGGCGGATGAACGCTTTCGACGCTCCCAGGCCGAGGCAGATCGGCGGGCGGCAGAAGCAGATCGGCGGGCAGCAGAGGCAGATCAGCGGCTGAATCGGCTGGAGCAAATTGCCGCCGACAACAGTTTCGATATGGCTGGGCTGACGACCCACTGGGATCAGTTTATGGACAACCTGGTGGGGCCTGCCATGGTGCGATTGTTTCAGGAGCGGGGCATTGAGGTGCAGGAAACCTCTCGTCGGCTCAAGTCTCAGCGCCCTGGAGCCGCCCTGGAAATTGATATTTTGGCGGTCAATGGCGATGTGGCCGTAGCCATTGAAGTCAAATCCCGCCTCTCCCGTCAGGATGTGGAGGATTTTCTGGCCCGCTTGCCTAAGTTTAAGCAGGCCTTTCCCCAATATGGTGCTTACTACATCCACGGTGCGGTGGCCGGAATTGAAATTGATGAGGGGGTAGACCGCTACGCCTACCAACAAGGGTTGTTTGTGATTAAGCAAACCGGGGACACCGTCACCCTGGCCAATGACCTCAAGTTTCAGCCGACGGCGTGGTAGGTATGGCTTGGGAAAGTGTCGTCCTATCGCTGGGTTTATGGGATGGCACGCCCTGGGGTGGAATCGGTCAAGAGGCCCGATAGATTGAGGCAAAATCCAGGTAGAAGTGCCTTGTTCGATAGCGATTGAGGCTGGTGCAACACCTCAACGGGGTGATTGGCCCGATAGATTTCTACCTGTTGCAGGTTGGGGTTGATCAGCCAGCCCAGTTGCACGCCGTTATCTAAATAAACCTGCATTTTGGTTTGCAGATCGGCAAGATCGTCCGATGGCGACTTCAATTCGACCACAAAATCGGGGCAAAGGGGTAAAAATCGCTGCCGCTGATCAGGGCTCAGCGCTTGCCATCGTTCTAAACGCACCCAGGCCACATCGGGGGATCGGGTGCTACCATCCGGCAGCTTAAACCCGGTGGAGGAGTCAAACACGACGCCGAGTTGGGCGTGGCGATTCCACAGTACAAGGTCGGCGGCGATCTCGACATTGGCTCGGCCCGTTTCGCCCCCGGTCGGTGCCAGGATGATCAAATCTCCTTGGGCGGTGCGTTCAAACCGTAGATCGCGGTTGTGTTGACAGATTTGGCTAAACTGCTCGTCGGACATCGAGATGCTGGGAGGAACAGCCAGGGTAATCATGGCCCAATTCCTGGATGCAGGATTATGTAGTTCATGGGTATTAAGCCTCCGCTGCTGGGGACAACAATGGTTAGACAATAATGCCCCTGAGGTTGCGCTGATGACCTAATACTCCAGCAGCACGGTGTTAAAGTCGCCCTGGGTGCTGTTAGGCCGTTCGGGAACGAAGACGTTGCTGCTTGGTGTAGCGGTGGCGGCTGGATTAGCGCTATTTGCGCCAAAACGTTGGCTGTCTTGGATCCGAATCGTCCCCGCTAGGCCGTTTAGGCGATCCGCTTCTTGGTCAATTTCCGCAAGGCGAGAGTAGAGCCGCGCCCGCCGTTGTTCCAGGTTTTCTAGCTCCTGTTGGATGCGCTTTTTTTCCACCGTCAGCTTATACAGGTCGAGGTAGTGGGCGGCCTCGGTGCGCTGGCGGGGTAGGGTGCTGACCTTGGGATGAATTTTGCTGGGGGGACGCTGATTCGCCATGGCGCTCTCCTGGGGGCTAAAACTCCGTAGCTCTAGCTTGCCCAGGTTAGGCCAGGGTTGTCTAGGGGCGTTGCAAAATGTAGTAACCCCTTGGCCCTCACCCCAAATCCCTCTCCCAAGTTTGGGAGAGGGGCTTTGATCGGCCATGATTGGCGGTTCCGTTGGGTAGATTTGGGATTAGCCCGCCACCACAAAGTTCACCAGCTTTCCGGGCACGACAATCACCTTTTTGATCTCTTTGCCCTCCAGGTAACGTTGGGCAATTTCCGATTCACGGGCGTACTTTTCTAGGGCGGCTTTATCGGAATCGGCGGGGACTTCTAGGGTGCCGCGAGTTTTGCCCATCACCTGAATCACCAGGGTAATTTCGTCTGAAACGAGAGCGGCGGGGTCGAAACTAGGCCAGGGGGCGAGGTGAACAGAACCCGTCTGCCCCAGTTGCTGCCAGAGTTCCTCGGCCATGTGGGGCGCAAAGGGGGCCAACAGCAACACCAGAGCCCGCACCCCTTCGGCATAGACGGGGGAGTCTTTGCAGGGCGCGTCACCCAGGGCGTTGTTGAGCTTCATCAACTCCGAAACGGCGGTATTGAACTGGTAGTCGCCATCGATGTCTTCTGTGATGTCCTTAATGGCCGTATGGATGGCGCGACGCAGAGTTTTCTCGTCTTTGGATAGGCTATCGGGCAGGGCAGTGTTGATGGCGGATCCCTCACGGGTGGCAAATTCCGTTACCAATCGCCAAACGCGATTCAGGAAGCGGTACTGCCCTTCCACGTCGGCATCGTCCCACTCCAGATCCTTTTCGGGGGGCGCTTTGAACAGGATGAACATCCGCGCCGTGTCTGCCCCGTACTTGGCGAGAACCGCTTTGGGATCCACGCCGTTGTACTTGGATTTGGACATCTTCTCGTAGAAGACTTCCAGGGTGTCTCCGGTATCGGGATCGACGGGGTTAGCCGGGTCGGTGATTTGGTCGCTGGGGACGTATTTGCCCGTTTTGGGATTTTTGTAGGTGAGGTTTTGCACCATGCCCTGGGTCAGCAGCCGCTGGAAGGGTTCGTCGAAGTTCAGCAGACCGCGATCCCGTAGCACCTTGGTCAAAAAGCGCGAATACAGCAGGTGCAGAATGGCGTGTTCAATGCCGCCCACATACTGATCGACGGGCATCCAGCCGTTCACCTTATCGGCATCAAAGGCTTGGCCGGAATTTTTGGCATCGGTATAGCGCAAAAAGTACCAGGACGAATCAATAAAGGTGTCCATGGTGTCGGTTTCGCGCTTGGCGGGTTCGCCGCAGGTAGGGCAGGGCACGTTGACCCAGTGCTCCAACTGGGCCAGGGGCGAGGCACCCCGACCGGAAAACTCCACATCCTCCGGCAGCGTCACCGGAAGCTGGTCATCGGGGACGGGCACAAGGCCGCAGGAGGGGCAATGTACCACCGGAATCGGCACACCCCAGTAGCGCTGGCGAGAAATCAGCCAGTCTCGCAGACGATAGTTGGCCTCGCCGTTGCCCTTGCCGTTGGCCTCTAGCCACTGAATCGCCGCCGCCACGCTTTGGCCTTCCCCTTTGCCTGCCGGGGTGCCATCCAACGGGCCAGAGTTCACCATCACGCCGTCACCGGGCCATGCTTCGGTCAGGGTGTCGCCATCGAGGGCTTGCCCTTCTGGCTGGACGACGACTTTGACGGGTAGGCCAAACTTGCGGGCAAATTCAAAGTCGCGCTGGTCGTGGGCGGGCACGGCCATAATGGCCCCGGTGCCGTAGCCCATCAGCACATAGTCGGCAATCCAGATGGGAATTTTTGCGCCGTTGACGGGGTTCACGGCATAGCTGCCCGTCCATACTCCGGTTTTCTCGCGGTCTTCGGCGGTGCGGTCAATCTCGCTCTTGGCGGCGGCTTCCTTGCGGTAGTCGTCCACGGTGGCGACGCGATCCGGCGATGTCAGCTTCTCCACCAGGGGATGCTCCGGCGACAGCACCATGAAGGTGGCCCCCCACAGGGTATCGGGCCGAGTGGTGAACACAGGCAGTTCATCGCCGCCCTCCGTAGTGAAAACCACCCGTGCTCCGGTGGATTTGCCAATCCAGTTGGCCTGCATGGTGCGCACCCGCTCTGGCCAGCCGGGGAGTTTATCCAGGTCTTGCAGCAGTTCTTCGGCGTAGTCGGTAATTTTGAGAAACCACTGGCGCAGCAGCTTTTTCTCCACCAGCGCCCCAGACCGCCAAGAACGGCCTTCGCTATCCACCTGCTCGTTGGCCAGCACCGTTTGGTCAATGGGATCCCAGTTCACCGCCGCCTCTTTTTGGTAGGCGAGGCCCATCTGGAGCATCTGAATAAAAATCCACTGCGTCCAGCGGTAGTAATCCGGCGCACAGGTGGCCACTTCCCGCTCCCAGTCGTAGGAGAGGCCCAACTCCTGGAGTTGCGCCCGCATTTGGTCAATATTTTGGTACGTCCACTGGGCGGGGTGAATGCCGCGATCAATGGCCGCATTTTCCGCAGGCAGGCCAAAGGCATCCCAACCCATGGGGTGCAGCACCCGATAGCCCTGCATTCGCCGCACCCGCGCCACCACGTCGGTAATGGTGTAGTTGCGCACGTGCCCCATGTGCAGATTCCCTGACGGATACGGGAACATCGACAGGGCATAGAACTTAGGCTTGTCAGCCTCGTCCGATGCCTGGTCTAGCCGCTGATCGGCCCAAACCTGCTGCCACTTCTGCTCAATCTCGGCGGGGGTATATCTGGACTCCACGTCCCTAACTCCTACTGCTGCACGGGTGCGAACTCTAGACCATGATAATGCCGAGTGGCAACGGGGATGCAAGTAAGGGAGATCAGGGTGTCCAACAGTTTCTTGAGCCGCCAGAAACAATTTGCATTGCGACACAGAATTCAAAAGAACTTTATGGCTGATAGCCAGAAAAGAATAGACAATATATCCATGGGGGAATACTCATGATTTAGATGGTTCAGAAGCACCCAAGATAAAAACTATGCCAACAAGAACGCCCAATCCCAGGACTGTTGCTATTGCTCGAACGATTAATGTCAGTTCATTACCCTGGGTTTTATATATCAATAAGAACACTTTGCCTACTTCGAGTGGAATTTACTTCGTTGGTACAGATCAAGAACCTTCCGCTTATATTGGTCAGGCACAGTGCTTCAAGACTAGGTTCCCTGGACATCACAGAAAAGAGGCGTTCCAACAGCTCATATATGAAAGTGGTGAAGAAAATGTGAAAATTCGTTACTGGGTTGCCCCTACGATGCCTAACTATGAGTTAGTTAGTTTCCTTTGCGGCATTGAAAACTACTTATTGAATACGCTACAGACAAGATTTAATCATACAGCTAACTCTATTCCTAGAACTCCAGTTAATACGATTCGACGTACTTTTCAAGGCCCAATATACGTTCAGTTAAATCAATTGGGAGAGTACTATGTTCCTAGGACGTTAGACGGCACATCAGGATTTTATTTTAGTGCCGCAAAGCTTCATGCGGCTGAAAATGCAGTAAAGTATCGCTCTCCATCATTTCTCATCTCTAGCGGAACCTGGGAAGATGCTGAAGAGGAGTATGGAGATATCCCAGAAGATTGGAAGCAATACACAACATTGTACTTTTTAGAAGCTGGATTTCGCGCCCGCCGGATTGAATCAGGTGATGGCAGTGGACGCGAAGAATACATCCTCGGAGGTGATCAGGCATCTTTTCATCAATTTTTTCTGAATGATCTGCCTGGATTTAAGGAGTTTTCAGTCAGTTATCTTCGTACAGGCTTGATAAATTGTAGCGATTCGGATTTCTGCGAGATATTGCTTGCAATCACGAGGGGAACCTATCGTGAAAAGCCGATGTAAGAATTGCCATAATCCGATTGAAATTTTCGCAGGTCTGATATCTGTTTTCACTGCTTATAGAAAACGCACTGCTAAAATTAGGTTATGTCTGGACACAGATCATCTTTGCACACCCAACTTAAAAGATTACAGAACCTAAATCATTGTTATTTTTTATGCCAATTAAGGTATTTTATCTACGGATTTAACTCATAATAAAGGTGCCTCAATTTTTGCCGTTAATGCTTTTCCAGTCCGCTAGCCATTGATGCAGTTTTGGCTAGCGGTGAGTAATCTTTTTAACCGTGTCTCTCTGTCGCCGAGGCCCCCAGAGAGAACTTGAAGCGGAATTAAGGAGGGCGTTATGAATAGCCCGATTGGCAAAATCAAAGACTCCATTCAAGACAAACGTGCTGGACGATTGATGTTTGTTTCCCATTGCACGTTGAATCAAAATGCCTGTGTGCGTGGCTTGGCTAGTCAGCCTGCGGTGATTCGAGAATTAGTGGACTTGCTGCTGAAATATGACGTGGCGTTTTATCAAATGCCTTGTCCAGAGGTCACCTATGTGGGTTCGATGCGGTGGGGCATGGTGAAGAAAATGTACGGCACCCCGATGTTTCGGCGGCATTGTCGTCATCTTGCGGAACAACTGTGTGACCAGGTGCAAACCTACCGCGACAACGGCCACCAGGTGATTGGCTTTGTGATGCGCGATGGTAGCCCTACCTGTGGTCTGCGCTGTGCGGCGGTGGAGGCCGACGAAAACCAAACTTGGGGCGGCATGGTGTGGCATGCTAACCCGCTGCAAGCCTTCGCGCCGACCCCTGGGGTGTTTGCGGAAGAACTACTGGCGGAAATCCATCGGCGGGGTTGGTCAGATATTCGGATGCTGACCCTGCCAGAGGTGGAAGAGGCCGGATCAATTCCTGGGGCGTTGGCGGAAATTGAACAGGCGATTTTGGCTGCCATCGAACCACCCCTGCCGCAACGGCAAAGCATTCCGGTGTTGGCCTAGGTCTGACTTGGAACTGCGCTGGTGCCCCTGGAAAGACCTGTCATAATTGACCCATCAAGGTCTTGGGATTTCCGTCGGTTCAACGCGCATCGCAGTCACCCATGGAAAACACACCGCTAAGCTCCGTGAATTGTGAACAGGCTAGAGTAACTGCGCCACCCCTCGGCCAGCCTAGCCTGTACGAGCGCGACTTTTATCCGTGGGTGCAGCAAACGGTGACGGCCCTTCAGTCCAGAGCCTTTGACCGGGTGGCCTGGGACAACGTGATCGAAGCAATTGAAAGCATGGTGCGAAGTGAGCGTCGAGAACTGAAAAGCCGTCTCATTGCGTTGCTAGAGCATTTACTGAAATTGCACTATTGGGCCGATGAGCGGGTGTTCAATGAACGGGGCTGGCGTAATACCATCATCGAGCAACGATGGCTGATTCAGCTTGTGTTGGAGGACAGCCTTAGCCTACGGACGATGCTCGATGATTTTGATGCCGATGCCTATCGCCAAGCCAGGGAAGATCCCCTGCTCAAAGCTCAGTGATCGGAAAGGGCTATTCCTCAGGAACCGCCCTACGGGGTGACGGAAGCGCTGATGGCAAAGCGCTTTTTGAATTAGTGAGGCTCCGTCGCTCCCGCGTACCACCTGAGCCAGGGCTTATCCTGCTTCTGCTCAATCTCAGCGGGGGGATAGCTGGGTTCCCCTTGCACTTGGTCGAGGTACGGCTAGCGTAGCCTCTTATCCTGAGCGGAACCCGTTTCTAGCGCAACCAGCGACGTTGGTATTCCCAGAAGCGTTGCCACCAGTCGGCGGGTTGCTGATGGGGGCCATCGTGTTCGGTGGGGCGGTCGCTGGGGCCATCGACCACCAGGCTACCCACATAGTCGGCTTCGGCGTAGACGCGGTCGATCTGCTGGCGAATTTCTGCCATATCGGCCTCGGAGACCACGCCGTTGCTGGTGGCTTTGTAGAACTGCACCGTCACCCGAATGGGGTAGTCGGGGTCGCGTTCGATGGGCAGGCCGTCAATTTCGGTGAAGGGGCCTTCCACGGGGCCATGGCCAATCACTGCGGCCTCCACGTCGCTGCCGCCGCGAGAGGCTTCCATGCTGGGAGCGGCGGGGGCAGGCATCGCCAGGTTATTGGCCATGCCCATGCCGCCAAATTGGCTGATCGGTTCCCGCTGCTTGAGAGGCACCTGAATCAACAGCACCAGGTTCATCCCTTCGCCGCCCGCTTCTAGGTCGGGGCCGCGCTGTCCGGAGGCTTGGGCCTGGGCTTCAAAGTCGCTGAAGCGTTGTCCGGTAAAGCTGGCCCGTTCGCCGTTTTTGTTGAAAAACAGTCGCTGCCCCCAGGTGCGGCCTGCCTCAAAGCCGTCGCGCTGGTTGTCGATGACGGTGATGCTGGTGCCCTCCCGCGTGGCCAAAATGGTTAGCACCGCCGGATCGCCAGGGCGAGACTGGTAGTTGAACAGCACAGGGTTGAAGGTGGCGCTGCCTTCCTGGGGAATGGGCAGGAACGCCGCCTGGGCGCTAACCAGCACATGGCTATCTCGCTGGGCCAGCAAGGAATTCAGCCGTCCTTCCCAGGAATCGGGCTCGTGCAGATAGTCGCGCAGATTGCCCAACACCTCGGATAGGGCCACCCGCCGCAGGTTTTGCCCGTCCTCGTTGCCCACCCGCACAAAGAAATTTTCCAGGGGGATGTCGGCGGTGACATCGGTAAAGTTGGGATGGCGAATCACGGGCATCAGGTGAAGCTGATATTCCCCGGTGCGCAGATCCCGATGCTGCACCTGAATGGTCATATCGCTGATGTTGGGGCCAACCGACGATCCGTAGAAGCGACCCGTATCCTCCCAGGTAACGTTGAGAATGATGAGATCCAGCGCCGCCGCCAGCCGTTGGGCCACGGAGTCAGACACCATTGCCTTGGTGCGCTCAATTACCTGGCCGTAGGGATCGATGGGCGGACGGGGCATAGGGGGAATGGTGGGATTTGTGGGCGGGGTGGAGGGAGGCGCGACCTCGGCGGGGGGTGTCTCCGGCAGGGGCACTCCGGGCTCAATGGCTTGCAAACTAGCCGCCGACAGGGCCAAGGTGGCGGTGACGGTACCGAGGGTTAACCAAAGGCTGAGTGGGTATTTCATGGTCGGGGTCTCCCTGCATCATGCCCCTAACCTACGCAAAATTTCCGCCCAATTCGGGACGGTTACCAAAAACGTAACTCCCTCATAAGATCCTGCCGCGTCTACATAGGTCTCTATTTTGGCTCGTCCCGGACGATCCCCCCTACCCCCCGTAAAAAGGGGGGTATCAGCGTCAAAGCCTCTCTTAAAAAGGGAGGAATCAGGGTCAAAGTCCCCCTTGAGAAGGGGGATTTAGGGGGATCTCCCCGGCTGTCACTGGGACCGTCAAGATGTGGATAAGCAGGAACTCATGGAATCAGGGGCTTGCTTTTTATCGATTTATCGCTTAATAGTTATCTAAAGTTGATTGGCTTTGGGGACACGCATACCCCCCCCTTCTCCAGTCAGTCCCATTCCGTGGTTACGTAGGGCACATTGATTTGTGCCCTTTTTTCTAGCTGTATCTACGGCGGGGTGATGGCCTGGATGCCCCAGAACCCATGCCGATTTAACAAAATCCTGTTTCAAAACGTTCCTACCGATTGTTTGAGGTTGCCATTGCGTATGACTGCTCTCCCCTCGCTCACCCTGGGTATTCACACTGTCCCCTATCCGATTCTTCAAGGCGGCATGGGTATCCGCATTTCTGGTGCCAATCTGGCGGCGGCGGTGGCCAATGCTGGCGGAATTGGCATTATTTCGGCGGTGGGACTAGGAATGAACTCTCCCTACTTCGATATTGACGAAAAAAGCCCGAAAAAGCGCCAAGAACAGTTTTTTGAGGCCAATCGTCTGGCCCTCATCGACGAACTGCAAAAGGCCCGTGCCCTCAGTCCCCAGGGGATCATCGGCGTCAACATTATGGTAGCGGCACGAGACTACGAAACCCTCGCCACCACCGCCGCCGACCATGGGGCCAACCTGATTATTTCCGGGGCGGGGTTGCCGCTGAGCCTGCCCGGTCTCACCGCCCATCGCCCAGAGGTGGCCCTGGTGCCAATTATCTCCAGCGTGCGGGCCGCTCAAGTCGTGTGCAAAAAATGGCAGCGCAACGTTAACCGTCTACCCGATGCCTTTGTGGTGGAAAATCCCCAGTCTGCCGGGGGCCACCTGGGGGCCAAGGCCGAGGAATTGGACGATCCCGCCATCAGTCCCGAAGCGGTGATCCCCGCCCTAGTGAAGTACCTAGCTGACACCTACGACAGTCCGATTCCCGTGATTGCAGCGGGCGGCATCTACAGCCACGAAACCCTGGTGAAGGCTCTCGCCCTAGGAGCCAGCGGCGTCCAAATTGGCACCCGATTCATTACCACCGAGGAATGCGACGCCGACCCCCGCTACAAAGAATTTCACCTGAAGGCGTCCCCGGAAGACGTGGTGCTGGTGCCCAGCCCCGTGGGTCTGCCGGGACGTGCCCTCCGCACCCCCTTTGTGGATCGGGTCATCGCCGGGGAACTGCCGGAGGAGAAAAGCCAGTGTTTTGCCAACTGTCTGCATGTGTGCAAATTTCGCGATAACCGGGAAACCTACTGCATCCTCCGCGCCCTAGATCGGGCCTGTCGGGGCGATGTGGAGAACGGCCTCGTGTTTTCCGGTAGCCACGTCGGCCAAGGGGATCGGCTGGTGCCCGTCGCTGATGTGATGAGGGAATTGGTCGCTGGGTAAATCGGGATTGGGCAAAGCGGGTACCCTAGAGGTAGCCCACTGCTGAGGCTAGGTCGCGTTTCCTAGCCCTGGTAATTAACGGCGGTAATTTACGGCCCTGGTGGAAACGGAGGAGTCTATGACCCGGCGCGTTTGGCTTAGTCTGTCGGCCCTTTTGCTGAGTTGGGGGAGCATCTGGGGATCTGCCGCTGCGGCCACCGTGCCCCTCGCCACCCTGCAACGACAGATGAAAACGGCGGTGTGTCTCAACGATTGGGCCACCGCCATTGACCGCACCAGTTCCATGATTGCCTTCCCCGATCTATCGGCCCAGGATCGGCAGGACTTGGTGAACTTTCGCCACCAATTGCAGCGCTATCAGGGGGAACGCCTAGAGATTCAAGGTATTCCCGGTTGTGAGGCCCACCTAGCCCAGTACCTCGAAACCGTGCCCGCCCCCAGCCAACCCCTCCTGCTAGATCGCGCTCTGCTGCGATTCTTCGGTATCCCCGACCTCACCCCCGACCAGCTAGCTCAGCAGATCAATGGTGTCCGTCGGGCCGGATTGTCTGAGCCGCAGCCCACGGACATCCCGGCACTATCCCCGGCCCTGCTGGTGGGTACGCCCCGTGGTTCGGGGGTAACGGCTGGGTTTGTTAGCGCTGGGGTGGAGGTCTTTGCCTTTGTGGGTGGCCAGGGAGATCCGGTCACGGTGAATCTCAACGTCACCCGTATTCTGCCCGGACTGCGCTACACCGACGACGACTCGCAACTCTATTTATTTGACAGTCAGGGCTATCTCATCGCCAGCAACGACGACTTCAACGGCTTGCAATCCCGCCTGGATAACATCCTTTTGCCCAGCAGCGGACTGTACTACATTGCCGCCACCACCTACGGCAACAGCCCCCAACTCAGCCCCGATGGCCAACTCCTCGGCTGGAGCGGCGACGGCGGCAGTGCCATTGAATACACGCTCACGGTCACGGGGTTGACCCCATCGGGGCAATTGGCCTTGCCTACCACGGCGCAGCGATGAACTATGGATCTTAAACTGTGGCTCTACTCTAGAAACTGTGGGTCTACCCTGGCCTGTCTTCATCGAAACCACTGCCAAAGTTTGATGGTTTTGTCGGAACTGGCACTGGCGATTAGTTTGCCACTATGCACCGCCACACTGTGAATTGGGCTGGTGTGGGCGTGGATGGTTTGCTGTAGGGTGCCGTCGATACGCCAAATTCGCAGGGTGCCATCGCTGCTGCCGCTCACCAGCCGCTGATTGTCTGAGAAAAAGGCGACGGTGTTGACCTCCTGGGTATGGCCCTGGAGGATTGGCCCCTTATCGCCATTCGGGAGGTGCCAGAGCCGTACGGTACGGTCTTTGCTGGCGCTGGCGATCCATTGATTATCGGGGCTTACGGCCACTTGGTTGACGGTGTTGGTATGGCCACTGAGGGTATGGCTGTTGACCGCTGTTTGCGGGTTCCAGATCCGTACCGTATTGTCTAGGCCGCCGCTGATCAGCAGGCTGTCGTCCATGGCCCAGGCTACGGATTTGATCATCCCCGCTGATCCCACTAAGGTTTTGACTAAATTTCCCCGATCTAACGTCCACAGCCGAATGGTGCGATCTTCGCTACCGCTGGCCAGGAGAAACCCCTGTGCGCCAATGGCTACCGAGGTTACATCGCGCAGATGGCCCTTGAGAAGATGAAGCAGGGTGCGATCACTCAGGTTCCACACCTTAATGCTAGCGTCGTCGCTGCAACTGGCGAGCACCTGCCCACCGCTGCCCACCGCAATGCAGTTGACCCCCCGGTCATGGGCCGACAGACTGTAAAGGGCTTGCCCCGTTTGCCAGTTCCACACCCGCACTGTGTCGTCTAGGCTACCGCTGACGATCAGGGGCAGCTTCGGGTTAAAGGCCACCGTAACCACCCAGGACTGATGCTCGGTCAATCGTTTGACCTCGTGCCAACCAGGGCCAGCGGGGGCCGGAATCGGCGGTTGGGACAGAGACCGGAACTGGGGCGGAAGCGGCGGTGAGGATGGACCTGGCATGGGCGGCGGGGCGGCGGGATGGGGGGGTGGAGCGGGCGGGGTGGATCTCACTGGGGGCGACCCCGACGGGGTGGGCAGGGCTGTCATGGGCAACGATAATCCAGCGCTTTCCCCTGGCCTGCTCACGGGGCGCTGTTGCAGGCCCGAAAAAAGGCTGTCAGCCCCTGATGTGGCGCTCCAACCGGGCACCGCACCGGATAACTTGGGCAGACGTTGCAAATCATTGATTACATCCTGGGCGCTCTGGTAGCGTTCGCTCACCAAATCCTTGGTCATGCTGCTGAGAATGTCTGCCAGCCCAGGGTTGATGGTGCGCCCCATCTGCTGAAGTTGTTCTTGCCACACCCAACGCCCTTCTAGCGGATTGTACAAATCCTCAGGTCTGCACCCCGTTAGTAAATACAAACAGGTGACGCCTAAGCTATACAGATCGCTGGATGGGTAGGCTTGGCCACTGCGTAACTGTTCCATCGGAGCATAGCCCTCGGTGCCAATCCGAGTACCCGGTTCATACATCACAGCTTCGCTAAACTGTTTGGCCACGCCGAAGTCAATCAAAATCGGCACCCCGTCCGCCTTGCGCCGCATGATATTAGAGGGCGTGATATCGCGATGAATTACCCCTCGGTTATGGATGAATTGCAGCACAGGCAGCAAATCTTCTAGGAGATTGCGGACTTCCTCTTCTCCGCATGGCCCCTTGGTCGCTACTTCCTGAAACAGCGTACGGCCCGCCACCATTTGCTGCACCAGATAAAGGTACTTATCCTGCTCAAAGTAGGCTAGCAGATTAGGAATTTGAGGATGTTCCCCTAGCTCATTCAGCCGCACCGCCTCCTGCTCAAAGAGCTGCACCGCCTTCAGGAATGACTTTGTGCCCTGTTTTTGGGGCGCAAATTGTTTAATCACGCAGCGGTGATTGAGCCGATCTGTGTCTAGCGCAAAATAAGTACGGCCAAACCCGCCCCGCCCAATTAACTTCAGAGGTCGATACCGTCCCCTCAGCCTGGGAATTAACGGGTTTCCACAGCTAGGGCAAGTCCTGGCTAACGTCGCATGGTTGGGCTGAGGACAATTTGGGTTAAGGCAGCATATCATCACAGCGACAAACCGATTCGAGGGGACGCCAAACGCTATGCCTTCAGTGTAGGGGAGTCTTTTAGGTAAAGATGCATCTCGCCGCCAATCTGTCTGATTGGTGAACCACAAATCTTCCTACACTTCCATCTTCGCCCCGATAGTCAGGAGTTTCCTATACTTTAAGAAATGCAGAACTAACGTTAACTCCCTTAATCACGCCGTCCCCGCCTTGATTCAACAAGAAACCCTTCAGCTTTTAGACTGGCCCCGGCTTTGCCAGCATCTCTCGACCTTTGCCGCCACCAAACTCGGTGCCCTTGCGGCCCAAGGCTTGCAAGTCCCCACAACCCAGGCTGAGAGCGTGTCTCTGCTGGCCCAAACCCGTGAGGTCTACTGGCTGGATCAACACACCACGGGCCTCAGTTTTGGCGGCATCCGCGACATCACCGCCCCCCTAGAACGGGCTAATCGCCAGGGAATGCTCAGCGGTGAAGAATTGCTCGACATTGCCACCACCCTCAACGGTGCCCGCCAACTGCGCCGCGCCATCGAGGCTCAACCCTCGGAAGACCTGCCTGTTCTTCAAGAGATGGTCGCCGAACTCCGCACCTATCCCGAGCTGGAGCAGCAGATCCACCACTGCATTGACGACCGGGGCGATGTGACGGATCGGGCCAGTAGCAAACTCAGCTCCATTCGCGACCGCCTCAAAGCCACCCGCAGCGATATTCAACAGCGCCTCCAGCGGATTATGCAGCGCCAATCCGGTGCCCTCCAAGAAGCCCTGATCACCCAGCGAGGAGATCGCTTTGTGCTGCCCGTCAAAGCGCCCCAAAAAGACGCCATCCCCGGCCTAGTACACGATGCCTCCGCCAGCGGTGCCACGCTATATATAGAACCCCACGCCATCGTTGACCTGGGCAACCAACTGCGCCAACTTTTGCGCCAGGAACGCACCGAAATCGAAGTTGTCCTCCGCCAGATCACCGAACAAGTTGCTGAGGTCCACGACGATCTCGAACACCTGCTTGCCACTGTCACTCGATTAGATGTGGCCTATGCCCGCGCCCGCTACTCCCTCTGGCTAGAGGCCAATCCCCCCCGCTTTATCGAACCCACCGAATCCACCACCCTCCGCCAACTGCGCCACCCGCTCCTCGTCTGGCAACAGCGCCACGAACAGGGTGCTGCCGTGGTGCCGATTGATCTCCTGATGCAGCCTAACCTGCGCGTCATCGCCATCACTGGCCCCAACACAGGTGGCAAAACCGTCACCCTCAAAACCCTGGGCCTAGCGGTGCTGATGGCCAAGGTGGGGCTCTTCGTCCCCGCCCGCGAACCCGTCGAACTGCCCTGGTTCGATCAAGTCCTCGCCGACATCGGCGACGAACAATCCATCGAACAAAGCCTCTCCACCTTCTCCGGCCACATCAAACGCATTGGCCGCATTTTGGACGCCCTACCCCCCACCAACGCCCTCATCCTCCTCGACGAAGTGGGCGCAGGCACCGACCCCACCGAAGGCACCGCCCTAGCCATTGCGTTGCTGAAATATTTGGCTGACCATGCCTGCCTCACCGTCGCCACCACCCACTACGGCGAACTCAAAGCTTTGAAATACCAGGATTCCCGCTTTGAAAATGCCTCCGTGGAATTCGATGACGTGACCCTATCCCCCACCTACCGCTTGCTGTGGGGCATTCCGGGCCGTTCCAACGCCCTCTCCATCGCCCGCCGCCTGGGTCTCAATTCCACCGTTGTGGAAGAAGCCGCCAGCCACATGGCCGTAGGTGTGCAAGAGGACGTAAACCAAGTCATCGCCGGACTGGAGGCCCAACGCCGACAGCAGGAGGAAAAATCCCAGGCCACCGAAGCCCTCCTGGCCCAAACCGAAGCGCTGCACAACGAAGTTCGCCGCAAAGCCGAAATGCTGCGGGAACGGGAACGCGACCTCCGTACCCAGCAAGAAACCGCTATTCAGCAGGCCATTGCCGCCGCCAAGGCCGACATCGCCAAGGTGATCCGCAAACTTCAGCAGGGCACCCCCACCGCCCAAGAGGCTCAGCGGGCCACGGAAGCCATTGACGCCATCGCCCAGGCCCAATTACCGACTCGCCAGCCTAAACCCGTTCAGCCCAAGCCTGGATTTAAGCCCCAAGTCGGCGACCGCATCCGCATTCCCAGCCTAGGCCAAACCGCCGAAGTCCTCACCGCCCCCGACGACGACCACAAGCTCACCGTCCGCTTTGGCCTGATGAAAACCACCGTCAGCCTCGCCGACATCGAATCCCTCCAGGGAGAAAAGGCCGACATTCCCGCCAAACCCAAACCTCAAGACACCGTGCCCGCCGCCCAGGCTGCACCCCCAGCCCCCGCCGTCCGCACCAGCCGCAACACCATTGACCTGCGGGGAATGCGCGTCGCCGAAGCCGAATCCGTCCTTGAAGAAGCCATCGCCCACGCCAGCGGTGCCCTCTGGGTCATCCACGGCCACGGCACCGGAAAGCTCAAACGCGGCGTCCACGACTACCTCCACCGCCACCCCCAAGTCCAGCGCCTCGAACCCGCCGACCAATCCGATGGTGGTACAGGCGTCACCGTCGTTCACCTCTAATATCAAGTCTGCTTAAACGACCATACTATGAGTCCACATGAGCCCACGACAGACAAAGGTTGTCAGTTTACTATTCTTCGGTTAATTGGCCGGACTCGATATAACCCCAACCCAAATCTAGGGTGCATTCGCGAAGAAAGGCACCTCCTTGAAGTAATGCACCTTCACGAATCAATACACCACCCAAAACCTAAGCCGCCTGCAATAGCGCCTTTAACCGTTCCGGGCTACCTTCATGGGTAACTTGGCCTGATTGCAGCAAAAAGGCTCGGTCGCAATAGTCCAATTCCACTAGGCGATGCGTCACCCAGAGGGCCGTCAGTCCCCGTTCTTTCACCAGTTCGCGCACTCGTTTAACGAGGTCAATTTGGCTGTCGGGATCGAGCAGGGCGGTGGGCTCATCCAGCAGCAGCACATGGCAGTGGCGGGCAATGGCTCCGGCGATGGCGACCCGCTGTTTTTGGCCCCCGCTGAGGGCGTAGATGGGGCGGCGCTTGAGGTCTAACAAATTAATGGCGGCGAGGGCATCATCGACGCGGTTGCGAATTTCCGCTAGGGGCAGGTTTTCTTCCACCAGGCCAAAGGCGACATCGGCCCCCACCGTGGGCATTACCAGTTGGTGATCGGGGTTTTGAAATACAAAGCCAACGGGAGATTCAATGAACCACTCCCCCGCCTGGGGCTTCAGCAACCCACCCAAAATCCGCAGCAGGGTGGATTTGCCGCTGCCGTTGTTGCCCAGCAGCATACAAAATTCCCCCCGCTCCACCGTGAGGGAACAGTTCTGCAACACGGGTTGACCAGAGGGCCACTGGAATTGCAGATTGTGAACGGCGATGGCGGCGTTGGGGTGGGTGGCGGTCATGGGCCAATCAGGTATTTCAATCTCGGTGGATCATAGCGTCCCTGTTAGCCCTCACCCTAAATCCCTCTCCCCATGGAGAGGGACTTTGAAAACTGTTTCCGGCTCCCCTCTCCTTGTGGGAGAGGGGCTGGGGGTGAGGGGAGATGCCGGAATAAAGAGCGCGTTTGTAATCTACGGAACCTATTGATCAGCGCTGAGGGCAAAGAACCCTGGGGGACGCCCGCCCGCCACACCAGCGGCTTTCTCGAAGATTTGCACGGCGGCAACTTCGCTGGAGAGCACCGTCACTTTTTTGTTGGGGATTTGATCGCAGGTCATCTCTAGCCATTGGCTGCTGCCGCTGCGAATGTCGTTAACAATGGATCCGTAGAGTGCTTCCGCAGCTTCCTGCTCCTTTTTCTGCACCGAGAGGGGCATGGCCGTGTGCTTAAGGGTCAATTCAATCGTAAACATAGGTTAAGGAGTACTCGTAACGTTAACGATGGCCGATGGCGTGATGTTTCCACCATATATATAAGTGTAGTGCTGGGTACGCCAAAGCTGACGTTGGGGGGATGGCTCGCCCGACGATTAGGTATATCAACCTACGCAAAGGCCCAAATCTTAAGGAAATCGGCGATTAGAGGTTGGGATCATCAAAAACACCCCCTATAATGATCACTACGGTAAAGAATAGTAAACACTCCTCATAATTCGGGGCTGCGGTCTTGACAGGTTGTCGGACTTAGTTCACGAAAAGTTGGGGAAGCGCCATTATCTTCCGTGTATATAACTGTCCATTGATGATTACGGAGATCCGCGTATGACCATTGCAATGGGGCGCGCGCAAACTCAACGGGGATGGTTCGACGTCCTCGATGACTGGCTGAAGCGCGATCGCTTTGT